>CAYTDS010000210.1:0-3882 GCA_964436555.1 uncultured Flavobacteriaceae bacterium
GCTTTTGCAGATAGTTATGAAGAGTTTTTCATTAACTATATGCGTTCCCCCTCTTTCAACTAGCGCAAGATTGACGAGCCGGGTTTTATCAAAATGCCCCCGAAATACGTTCTGATATATTTATGCTTTTTAATTAAATTGAGTTTCGCTTAACTGTTCTATATTATGGTTGTGATAGTCCCGTATAAGTGTCGTTTCGACAAGCTCAACCACCACAATAAGCCCGAACCTCAACTCGTTAATTCAAAACCCAACCGCTTTATCATCGCCGCGTTTGTCTGCACCACCTTCCAATTTCCCATTGGGTAGTACCCGGATAGCATCTACCTTCCCAATAATAGGAGTTCTTTCTTCATTTATTATATACCCTTTGGCCACCAATTCCGCTTTTAACTCCGGAGAAAAACCTTCCGGTTCAAAAACCAAAAGATCGGGAAGCCATTGATGGTGAAATCGCGGGGCATCCACAGCCTCTTGCATACTTAAATTAAACTCATAAACATTCAATATAGTTTGCGCCACGGCAGTGATTATTGTAGAACCTCCCGGGGTGCCGACCACCATCCACAGTTTTCCCTCCTTCTCAACGATTGTCGGAGTCATACTACTCAGCATGCGTTTTTCGGGAGCAATGCTGTTGGCTTCGGCACCAATCAAACCAAACATATTGGGAACACCGGGTTTTGCGCTAAAATCGTCCATTTCATTATTTAGGAAAAAACCCAGTTCATCAGAAAATAATTTAGAACCATAGGCGCCATTAAGGGTAGTAGTCACGGAGACCGCATTTCCCTGATTATCCACAATAGAGTAGTGGGTGGTCTCATCACTTTCTGAGATCTGAATAGCTCCATGGGAAACATCTTCGGACTTTGTGGCCCTATCAAAACTAAAATCAGCAAAGCGCTCTTCTATATAGGTTTTGCTCAAAAGCACATCCAGAGGAATATCAACAAAATCAGGATCACCGAGAAAATAGTTTCGATCAGCATAGGCACGTCGCGCTGCTTCGGTAAAAACTTGTATTGTTTTGGTTGAGTTATGCCCAAATTTGGATAGTTTATGCGGTTCGAGCATCTTAAATATTTGATTCATGGTAACCCCACCGCTACTTGGCGGACTCATAGAAATAATCCTTAAATCTTTGTAATTGAAAATAACGGGTTGCCGCCAAACAGCTTCATAGTTCTCCAAATCCTCTTCCGTTACATAGCCGCCCTTTTCCTGAATAAATGTTGACAAGATTTTTGCGGTTTCTCCTTTATAAAATCCGTCTCTTCCCTGCAAAGCAATTTTTCGTAACGTATTTGCCAGTGCTTTATACTTTATGGTATCTCCGGTATTAAATTTAATGGCAAAAAAAGTACTGTCTCCATTCACTTTTATAAAAGCTGCTCTATTATTGGACAAACGTTCTGCCTGTTTTTCTGTGACCACCACACCACGTTCGGCCAATTGGATTACTGGTTCCAAAATATCCGCCAACGGAAGGGAACCAAATTTTTTATGCACCTCAATAATACCTGCTACCGTCCCCGGAACTCCAACAGCCGTTGCTCCTAAGGTGCTTTTCTCTGGCAGTACATTACCCAGGGAATCTAAGTACATATCCTTGTAAGCTGACAAGGGGGCCTTTTCACGATAATCTAAACTGCCAACATCCCCATTCATTTTTCGATACACCATAAATCCGCCGCCGCCCAAATTTCCGGCAAAAGGATAGGCCACTGCTAGGGCTAATTCTGTCGCAACCATAGCATCAAATACATTTCCTCCTTTTTTCATAATATTCACTCCAACTTCTGAAGCTTCTTCACGAGCAGAAACTACCATAGCCTTTTCAGCGACTAACCCAGTGGGATTGGCAATTTTTTTTCCACAAGAAACTAATAAGAATACAAAGGGGAGAAGCACTAGTTTTCGCATAATTCAATATGTTTTTGTTTTGAAAAGATAGTTAATTCATCAAAAAAGGAAAAAAACTCAGCTTCAAATTTTTCATAGTGTACTTCTAAGTCAAGGATAGCAAAATTCATTTTAGACCTGTTCTCCGTTCGTCGGTTCATTCCATTAAGTACGCGAGCAATTCCTTCCATTTTTGAATAGTTTACAATCCAATTATCAGCTATCATATAGGGCATTAAGCGCTTAGTGCCTTCAGGAAGGAATTCATAATGCCTTTCAAGGAGAATGTAAAAATCATCAACAAATTTGTCTAAAGGAGTTTCTGAATAGCGCTCCCAATTTTTAGCGAGAAAATGATCATAGAATATATCTACAATAACCCTGCTGTAATGGCTGTAATTTTCGTGAAGGCGTTTTGTGCTCATCCTAACTGTGGGATGCTCATCTGTAAAAGTATCAATGGCACGGTGAAGCACAATTCCTTTCTGAATTCCTATTGGGAGATGCTTAAAATTATTACCACGGATACTGTCTGCTATAAAATTTCCGATAGTTATTTCGTTATGCCCAAAAGACAAATAAATGTGTGCTAAAAAATTCATGAGCCGAATGCGAACGTAGTAAGAACCGAATTTACGAATTAGCCCAATACATTTCCCCTGGTTACGTTTATATTTGCAAAAAATTATACATACTTATGACACTTATTAAGTCTATTTCTGGAATAAGAGGTACTATTGGAGGAAAACCGGGGGAAAATTTAACCCCTTTGGATACGGTTAAATTTGCCGCTGCCTATGGCACTTGGTTAAAATCCTACTCAAAAAAAGATAAACTTACAGTGGTTATAGGACGAGATGCCCGCATATCCGGAGAAATGATTCAAAACCTAGTGGTTTCTACCTTAGTTGGCCTTGGTATCGATATTATTGATTTGGGGCTTTCTACCACCCCAACTGTTGAAATAGCCGTTCCTTTGGAAAAAGCGGACGGTGGAATCATTCTCACGGCAAGTCATAATCCTAAACAATGGAACGCCTTAAAGCTACTTAACGAAAAAGGAGAATTTTTAGATGCCAAGCAAGGAGGTGTAATCCTTGAAATAGCCGAGAAAGAGGATTTTATTTTTGCTGAAGTCGATGATTTGGGAACCATTACTAAAAACGATGCCTATATTGATATTCATATAGATGAAGTACTGGACCTTCCTTTGGTAGATGCGGAGATAGTTAAGGCAGCAAAATTTAAAGTGGTGGTAGATGGGGTAAACTCTACGGGAGGTATTGCCATCCCTAAATTATTAGAGGAAATGGGTGTGGAGGTCGTTAAATTATATTGTGAGCCCAACGGACATTTTCCTCACAATCCGGAACCGTTAAAAGAGCACTTAGGCGATATTTGCAAGTTGGTTGTGGATGAAAAAGCCGATTTTGGCATTGTGGTAGATCCGGATGTAGATCGTTTAGCATTTATTACGAACAAAGGGGAAATGTTCGGTGAGGAATATACCTTGGTAGCTTGTGCAGATTATGTTTTAGGAAAGACGAAAGGAAATACCGTTTCTAATTTGTCGTCTTCTCGTGCGCTTCGGGATATTACTGAAAAACATGGCGGAACCTACGAAGCGGCAGCTGTTGGTGAAGTAAACGTAGTAACAAAAATGAAGACTAATAAAGCTATTATTGGCGGCGAAGGGAACGGTGGAATCATCTATCCTGAAAGTCATTACGGACGGGATTCTTTGGTTGGATCCGCTTTATTTTTGATGTTGATGGCAGAGCGAGGAGGCACCGTACAAGAACTTCGTGATAGTTATCCAAGTTATTTTATGAGTAAAAAGAAGATAGAATTAACCCCTGGATTGGATGTGGATAGTATTTTAATTGCCATGGCAGAAAAGTATGTAAATGAAGAAGTATCCACCATTGATGGGGTAAAAATAGATTTTGCAGAGAATTGGGTACATCTGCGTAAATC
>CAYTDS010000211.1:0-1319 GCA_964436555.1 uncultured Flavobacteriaceae bacterium
CTTTTGACAATGAGTTATGGATTAGAATCAATGCCCTTATAGAATAAAAATCTATTCATAACCTTTGGGAGATTTCCTCGCTTGAGTAACTTTTTCAAACGCAGTCCCTATATGGTATAACTTTCCCTCTTGATATTGCTTGGCAATTATAGTTAAATTAACCGGTTCCCCTGAAGATTTAAAACCCATAGGAACTGTTAAAGCAGGATATTTTGCAGCAGCAGCATAACTGGCATGTTTATTATTCACCGAAAGAACCGCATCCAAATTATGATTATCCAAGAAAGACCCAAAAAAATCTCGGGTACTAGATTGCAATGTTTTTTTTATCTCTTTTAACTCTGTATCTGTGGTACCATCAGCGAGTATTCCTTCAAATAATGCTTGTCCGTATGGCATCCGAATCAGTGAATCCAGTCTATTAAAGGTAACTAATTCGGCAATTGAATTAAACTTCACCACATCTCTATTTCTTACCTGAGTTTGTATGTAGTTGGGTAGATCATTTCTCATATCAATATTCAAAATGCTGATAAAACCTTCCATACTTGGTTTGGGTACATCTAATGCCACCAGAAACCCACCGGATTCTTCAATTTTATCAAGAGCATGTTTGTAGATAGGTTCACTTTCTACTAAATCTTTAAACACTCCAAAACGCTTTCCTTTCAGATTCACTGTAGCCTCTGGTCGATACCAAAATTCTTTCCAGTCGGCCTGCACAGATTCTTCATCAAACTCGTCAAAACCTCGCATCGCATCCAGAAGAATACCATTGTCAATAACATTCTTTGTCATTGGACCGGGGGTATCCAAAGTGCTTGAAATAGGCACAATACCTGTTCTGCTTAACAATCCTACTGTGGGTTTAAGTCCCACGATCGAATTTTGACCGGATGGGGATAAAATAGATCCTGAAGTTTCTGTACCAACCGCTGCGACAGCATAGTTCGCAGCTATCGCCACACCGCTACCTGAACTGGAGCCCCCGGTTTCAAAAATTCGTCTACCATAAGGATTTAATGTTTGTCCGCCCACAGCGCTATAGCCAACCGGACACCCACTACAGAAAAAATAAGCCCACTCGCTAAGATTTACTTTTCCAAGAATAAGGGCTCCGTTCTCCTTTAATCTGCTTACAATAAAAGCATCTTCAGTTTCATTTTCTATAAGTGCAACTGCTCCTGCGGTTGTTTTCATTTCTTTTGTTCCTATATTATCCTTGAGCAGAATAGGCATTCCGTATATAAGATGATTTGTTTGTGTTTTTGCTTCCTTATCCCTATTTTTTGCTTCCTCGATGATATTTGGATTTAAAG
>CAYTDS010000211.1:1419-3850 GCA_964436555.1 uncultured Flavobacteriaceae bacterium
AATTTCACTTAAAACTCGGCTTCTTGAAATGGTTCTTATTTTGAGATGCTAAAAAAAGAGTCCACGAATTCGTATTTGTTAAATACCTGTAAATCCTCAATACCTTCCCCCACTCCTATGTATTTAACCGGTATCTGAAATTGGTCAGAAATTCCAATTACAACCCCACCTTTCGCTGTACCGTCTAATTTGGTTACAGCAAGAGAGGTAACCTCTGTTGCTTTGGTAAATGCCTTGGCCTGTTCAAAGGCATTTTGACCTGTTGAACCATCCAGAACCAATAAAACATCATGAGGGGCATTCTCCACCACTTTTTGCATTACCCGTTTCACTTTAGTAAGCTCGTTCATCAGGTTTACTTTATTGTGCAAACGACCTGCAGTATCAATAATTACAATATCTGCCTTTTGATTTAAAGCAGAACTTAAGGTATCGAAAGCTACCGAAGCAGGGTCACTACCCATTTGTTGTTTTATAATGGGCACCGCTACCCTATCTGCCCATATTTGAAGCTGATCAATTGCTGCAGCCCTAAACGTATCTGCGGCCCCCAAAACAACTTTAAAACCTTGCTTTTTGAATTGATAAGCCAATTTGCCAATTGTTGTGGTTTTCCCTACCCCATTTACGCCCACTACCATTATAACATAGGGCTTTATATCCGCAGGGATTATGAACTCTGTCTCCTCACCGGAATTAGTTTCCGTAAGAAGGCCGGCGATTTCATCTCTTAAAATTCCGTTAAGTTCTTCAGTTCCCAGATATTTATCCTTAGCAACTCTTTCTTCTATTCTTCTTATTATTTTTAAGGTTGTTTCTACCCCAACATCTGATGAAACCAAAACCTCCTCAAGATTATCCAGAACATCATCATCTACTTTAGATTTTCCTGCAACCGCCTTGCTTAATTTGGACAAAAATGTAGTAGTAGTTTTTTCCAGTCCCTTGTCTAAAGTCTCCTTTTTTTGAGTGGAAAATATCCTTTTAAATAAGCTCATTTTATAATTAGGATTCGTTTTATCAAAGATATAAAAATAAAAAAGCTACTTTCAGAGAAAGTAGCTTTATAACCTTTTAAAAAAAAATTACTATTTTTTTAGCCAATCATTTACCAATTCAGGAGCCATTACCGCTTCAACAAAGGTATATGCGCCTGTTTTTGGAGATTTAACCATCTTTATTGCTTTGGTTAATCTTTTGGAACTTGTCTGTAAACTTGCTACGGTCTTCTTTGCCATGATTTACTATTTAATTTCTTTATGAACCGTCATTCTTTTAAGAACGGAATTAAATTTTTTAATCTCCATTCTGTCTGGAGTATTCTTCTTGTTCTTGGTAGTGATATACCTTGAGGTTCCAGGCATACCCGAGTCTTTATGCTCTGTGCATTCTAGGATGACCTGAATTCTATTCCCTTTTTTTGCCATTGTTATCTAAAATTAATAAGGCCGGATTGTTAAATGAACCCTTTTGATTTTGCTTCCTTTAAAACTTCTGCGATCCCTTTTTTATTGATACTCTTTAAAGCTCTTGTTGAAACTTTTAAGGTAATCCAACGATCCTCTTCTGGTATGTAGAAACGCTTTTTAGAAAGATTTACTTCAAATCTTCTCTTTGTCTTGTTAATGGAAAAGGAAACGTTATTCCCAACCATAGCTTTCTTCCCGGTAAGTTCACAAACTTTTGACATTTCGTTTCTTTTTTGTGTGATTTTTAAACAGGCTGCAAATTTATGTCATTTTTATGGGACGTACAAAATTCTTTTTCAGAATTTTAAAATTTCTTTTTGGAGAAGTTCAAACGCTTTATTTGCTGTCTTTTGAACAATACGCTCTCTGTGATTACCCATCATAAACTGTTCGGCAAAGGAGCCATTTGGTGTTGCAATGCCTATGCAGACTGTTCCAACAGCAGCATCAGAATCTCCTTTCGAAGGCCCGGCATTACCGGTTGTGGCAATTGCAAAATCGGTTTTCAATAACTTTCTTACGTTCTCGGCCATTATAGCCGCCACTTCAACACTTACTACGGAATAACTAGCTATTACTTCTTTTGGAACACTAAGCACCTCTATTTTGGTTTGTGTAGCATAGCTTACCACACTGCCCTTGAAATAGGCCGAAGCTCCTGGTAGAGCCGTAATCATTTGAGCTAATCTCCCACCTGTACAACTTTCTGCAGTCGCCAAAGTCATCCCTTTTTCTTGCAATTCTTTGGCAATAACTTCTTCAATTGTTTCCTCATCCTCATAACCATACATGATATTTCCTACCAAGGTGGCCAATTTTTTAGATTCAGATTCAATAGCATCGCTGATACTATTTTTATCCAATCCTTTGGCGGTGAGTCGTAATCTTACTTTCCCCAAGCTAGGCAAATATGCCAGTTTTATAAAGTTTGGAAGCTCTTCCTCAAAAGTTTCCAGAATTTG
>CAYTDS010000212.1:0-1179 GCA_964436555.1 uncultured Flavobacteriaceae bacterium
AAATCTGAAAACTTATTACTGACGACTGAACTTAGATGGAGGAACAAATTGTAAACAGAATCGCTCAAAGCAAGCTCATTACTCTTGATTTGGAAGATTTCTATCCTAAAGGTGAGCGGATACTTCTCGACATTAGTCAATGGCTTTATGAGGGGCTTATTCTTCGGGAAAAGGAATTTAGAACGTATTTAGAAAAGGAAGAGTGGGAACAATACCAAGACACTTTTATTGCGCTTAGTTGCTCTTCTGGTGCTATAATTCCCGGTTGGGCGTACATGCTTATCACTACAAAGCTTCAACCTTATGCAAAACGAGTAGTAGTTGGCAATCTCGAGGTATTGGAAACCTCTATTTTTCAAGAAATCGTTGCAAATATGGATGTTACTGCATTTGATGAGAAATCTGTTATTATTAAAGGATGTAGTAAAAAGCCGATTCCTCCCAACGCTTATTTATGGTTAATAGCAAAAATACAACCTGTAGCAAAAAGTATTATGTACGGGGAGGCTTGTTCTTCAGTTCCATTATTTAAGAAAAAGTAAGCAAGTAATACTTTATAGTTTTGGGGAAATTCTTACTTTTACTTCCTAAATAAATACAAACACTGCACCATATGAAAAAGATGATTTTTGTCCTTGCACTATTCGCAAGTATTAACACTATGTTTTCCCAGACCTTAGAAGAGTTACAAGCTGAACAAGCTCCTAAAAAGGATTCAATAGCTGCTATTCAAGCTCGGGTAGATGCCTTACAGAGTCAAATTGACGCTCTTCCAGGATGGAAAAAGGGGGCATTCGGAACAATAGGGGGAAGCCTTTCTAACTTTAACAATTGGTATGCTCAAGGGTTCCCAAACAACTCCTCTGGAAATATTGGAATCACAATCAATGCTTTTGCCAACCTTAACCAAGATAAGTTTTTCTGGAGAAATGCTTTGAACACCAATTTCTCTTGGATAAAATTAGATAATAAAGATGATCCTACAGACAATGATGGCTTCAGACAAGCGACGGATGTTTTTAATATATCTTCACTCTACGGGCGGAAGATTACTGAAAAATTAGCCATTTCTGCCCTCGGAGAATACAGAACAACTGTTTTAAGTAATTTCAATAATCCTGGTTATCTGGATTTAGGGGTTGGAGGTACTTGGACTCCTATTACGGATTTAGTGGTTGT
>CAYTDS010000212.1:1279-3841 GCA_964436555.1 uncultured Flavobacteriaceae bacterium
ATCTGGATTTAGGGGTTGGAGGTACTTGGACTCCTATTACGGATTTAGTGGTTGTATTGCATCCGTTAAACTATAATTTTGTTTTTAGCAGCGAGGGTGATATATTTGAATCTTCTTTAGGAGCTAAAATTGTAGCCGATTATACAAGAAAAATCGGTGCAGTTAGCTTTAAGACAAATCTTTCCCTTTTCCAAAGCTACAAAAGCTCCAATTTATCTAACTGGACATGGATCAATTCTTTTGGATATACCCTTTGGAAAAATATTGGCGTAGGTTTCGATTTTGGTTTAAGGAACAACAAACAAGAGGCTTTAAATTATGCTATCAATACGCTTAATGATGCCACTGCCAACTTTGATAATGTAGACAATAAGTTACAAACCTATTATATGGTGGGATTAAATTATTCATTCTAAAATAATGCAATTCTGCGTAGGAAATGCCCTCTGTCTGGAGGGCTTTTTTATTTAGCAGCAGAAGTTAACTATAGAAATGCTTAACTTCGCGGACATTATAACGCAATATTTGCTTGTTGAAAAGAGTTTGGTTTATGGAAGATTCAAGAGATATGGATGCTGTTAAGGATGCAAAGGAATCGGAAAATAAGACTTATGCCCCCGAGATAAGAATTATAGCGGAGGACTATAGTATTCCTCAATTGAATAAGAAAAGAAGAATAGCCGCTTTATTGCCCTATAACTATGAAAGTTCTAATAAAAACTATCCAGTACTCTATTTGCATGATGGTCAAAACTTATTTGATAAGGGCGGGCCTTATGGTAATTGGAATATAGATAAGAAATTGGAACTTCTGGCAAAAGAAGGTAAAGGAGATATTATAATTATAGCGGTAGACCATGCCGAAGAAGAGCGGGTTCTGGAGTTTTCTCCCTTTAAAAAAACCCAATGGGGTAAAGGACACGGAAAAAAATACCTTCAGTTTCTGGTGGAGACTTTAAAACCTTATGTTGACAAGAATTTTAGAACCCTACCGACTAGGGAATTTACGGGTGTAGGTGGCAGTTCAATGGGTGGACTTATCAGCATATATGCCGGACTTAAATACCCTGAAGTTTTCAGCAAATTGATGATTTTTTCCCCTTCTTTATGGGTTACTCCAAAAATATATTTTGACGCTATTAATTTTAAACAGCCCTTCCCCACAGCTATTTACTTGTATGCAGGGGGAGCAGAAAGCGTAAATATGGTGCCCAATGTTGAACATTTAAAAAGGGTTTTAGAGAAGGAGAATGTGGCTGAAACAAAGATAACTATTAAGCTTAGTATAGATCCTGATGGACAGCATCAGGAAGCTTTTTGGGGAGAAGAATTTCCCTTGGCAGTAGATTTTCTCTTTTTTCATAATTAAATTTTATTGCTTGTAGATGATTACAATTTCATATAATAACAGCACTAATGTAAGTGCACTTTTGATTCCGTTTTGTAAGAATGGGGAAATAAATGAAAGAATTACAGTACTTGCAGAGGAGATGAATTTTTCTGCAATCCCAGTTATAGGTGATTTTAAGGCAGAAAATAAAGAAGTTCTTGCTATTTATCCTAAAAATATACAGAAAGCACATAAAATATATTTTATTGGATTGGGGGCAAAGCCCACTGCCAAAAGTATTTTGGAGGCTTTTAGACATTTTACACAACAGGAGCTACAAAGATTACCGGAAAAAATAGGTTTAGACTTGGTTAGTGGTACTAACGCAAACATCCCTTTAGCGCAAGTAGCTGAAGGAGCAGTTAATGGCATTGTACTCGGCACTTATGAGTCAGGGCTGTATCAAACTTCAAAAAAATCGGTTTCCCAATTATTTTCTTTCCAAGGTATTATAGCTATTCGGTGCAGTAAGGAATGTTTAGAGGAGGTTAAAGTTGGAGCAGGTAAAGGGTTGGCTATTGCAGAAACTCAAAAGAAAGTTTTTAAACTGGTCAATGCACCATCAAACAAACTTACACCTTCTCAACTCGGCAAAGAAGTTGCTGCCTCAGGAAAGGAATATAATTTTAAGGTAACTTTATATGATGAGGAACAAATAAAACAATTACAACTTCACGCACTTTTGGCCGTAAGTCAGGGAAGCGCTTCACCTTCAGAATTTATTGTCATGGAATATCTTTCTGAAGATTTAGAAAGGAAACTTCCCGTTATTGGTCTTGTTGGTAAAGGAGTAACCTTTGATACTGGTGGGTTGTCCCTTAAAAGGTCGGATAACATGCATTACATGAAAAGTGATATGGGAGGGGCGGCGGCAGTTTTTGGTGTAATGGAATTGACTGCTAAGTTAAAGCTACCGGTTCATCTGGTAGCGGTAATCCCTACTACAGAAAATTGTGTAGACGCAAAATCAATTAAACCTGGCGATGTCATCAATTCTTTGTCAGGGAAGACAATAGAAATTATAGATACAGATGCAGAGGGCCGACTTATTTTGGCTGATGGGATTACCTATCTAAATCGGGAGTTTAAGCCCGATGTTATTATAGACATAGCCACCCTAACCGGCAGTTGCGTACAAACTTTGGGGTATGAAGCAGCGGGATTGTTTACCA
>CAYTDS010000213.1:0-2670 GCA_964436555.1 uncultured Flavobacteriaceae bacterium
TGAAGTCAGATTTTGGAATAGGAAGGCCCAAAATTGCGCTGTTGGGGATAAATCCTCATAGCGGTGATAACGGTATTATAGGCAAGGAAGATGATGAAGTACTAAAACCTGTAATCAAAGAATTGTCAGAGGCCGGTCATCTCATTTTTGGACCCTATGCCGCAGATAGTTTTTTTGGCTCAGATGCCTATAAGAAATTTGATGCTATTCTTGCTGCTTATCACGATCAGGGCCTTATTCCTTTTAAAACACTTTCGTTTGGTAAAGGGGTAAACTTCACTGCAGGTTTAAATAAAATACGTACTTCTCCGGATCATGGTACTGCATATGAAATAGCAGGCAAAGGAACGGCCGACCATAATTCATTTAAAGAAGCGGTTTTTATGGCGCTTCATATTTACAAAAACAGAGAAGAATACAAGGGATTAACAGAAAATCCCTTACAAAAACAAAAGCTAAAGAAAGAACACAAATACCAATAGTTGCAGACTTAAAAGAAGCCTGTAAAACAAGAATATATTTGTTTGCAATTTGTTGGGTTTTTACAAAATAATAGTATCTTTGCACCCGCCTTTATAGTAGGTAAAGGCTTTAAATAGATTATAATGAAATTGCTTAAGGAGTTTGATATTCCTTTTTCCGGGTTAAAACAGGGAAAGCACAATTTTGCCTATACTATTGATAACACGTTCTTTGAGTCTTTTGGTTACCATGAGTTTAACGGAGCAGCTATTCAGGTTCAGGTTACTTTGGATAAAATGAGTACCATGTTTGAGGTACACCTATTTGGAAAGGGAGTGGTAAATGTAAATTGTGATCTAACTAGTGAGCCCTATGATCAACCAACCGTGGCTTCTCTGGATTTGGTGGTTAAATTTGGGGAAGAATACAATGATGAAAATGATGAAATTTTGATCCTTCCACATGGAGAACATCAACTAAATATTGCACAATACATTTATGAAATGATTGTGTTGGCGGTACCGAGAAAAAGAGTCCATCCCGGTGTTTTAGATGGCACGTTAAAATCAGAAGCACTTGAAAAGTTAAAAGAATTACAACCAAAAGAAGTACAAGAAAGTAAAGCAGATATTGATCCCAGATGGGACGCATTAAAAAAACTATTAACGGATAAAAAAGGTTCATAATGGCACATCCAAAAAGAAAAGTTTCCAAAACCAGAAGAGATAAAAGAAGAACTCACTATAAAGCAGTTGCTCCAACCATTGCTAAAGACCCTGTTACAGGAGAAATGCATGTATTTCACAGAGCGCATTGGTTTGAAGGAAAATTGTACTACAGAGGTCAGGTTTTGATTGACAAGACGGAAGAAGTAGCCGCGTAATCATAGGTAAATAATACTATTTTGAACTCTCACTTTGTATAAGTGGGAGTTTTTTTGTTAGCGTAACTAAAAGACCGAAACCAGTAATTTTAACCCAAAAAGTCGTGAAAAATCATTAAATTTCAATAATTTTGAGCCATTTTTGAAATTTTTCGTCAAAAAGCAACTTACTATGACTAAAATATCGGCAGCGATAACAGCTGTGGGAGCGTATGTACCAAAGTTTATAATGACCAATAAAATGTTGGAAACTATGGTAGATACCAATGATGAGTGGATAACGAGTAGAACTGGCATAAAAGAACGCAGAATCTTAAAAAAGGAAGAAGGAGAAGGTACTTCTTACTTAGCAATTAAAGCGGCTCAAAATTTAATTGAGAAATCGAAAATAGATCCAAAAGAAATAGATCTGGTTATTGTTGCTACCGCCACGCCGGATATGATGGTAGCTTCAACAGCGGCTTTTGTGGCCACAGAGATTGGAGCTTTGGATGCTTTTTCTTATGATTTACAAGCAGCCTGTTCCAGCTTTTTATTTGGGATGTCAACGGCAGCGAGTTATATAGAATCCGGGAGGTACAAGAAAGTCTTACTGGTAGGTGCCGATAAGATGTCTTCCATTATAGATTATACAGACAGAACAACTTGTATTATTTTTGGAGATGGGGCAGGCGCCGTACTTTTTGAACCCAATTTGGAAGGTTTTGGCTTAAAAGATGAATATTTACGATCTGATAGTGTTGGACGCAATTTTTTAAAAATGGATGCCGGAGGTTCACTAAATCCCGCTTCTGAAGAAACGGTCAGGAATAGACAACATTTTATTCAGCAAGACGGTAAATCGGTATTTAAATTTGCTGTTTATAATATGGCAGATGCAGCAGCTCAAATAATGGAGCGTAACCAACTCTCTAACAAGGATGTGGCATTTTTGGTGCCACACCAGGCCAATAAGCGCATAATAGATGCTACAGCCAGCAGAATGGGGTTAGATGATTCCAAGGTGATGATTAACATAGAAAAATACGGAAATACTACCTCTGCGACGCTACCATTATTGTTGCATGATTACGAAGGACAACTAAAAAAAGGAGACAACTTGGTTTTTGCCGCTTTTGGTGGCGGATTTACCTGGGGAGCTTTGTATTTAAAATGGGCATATACTAAATCAACTAACTAAATAGAATTCTATGGATATCAAAGAGATTCAAAGCTTAATCAAATTCGTCGCCAGATCAGGGGCAAGTGAAGTGAAGCTGGAAATGGAGGATATTAAAATCACCATCCGCACCGGTCCTGTAAGTTATGTTCAGGAAGCATCTTAT
>CAYTDS010000213.1:2770-3838 GCA_964436555.1 uncultured Flavobacteriaceae bacterium
GAAGTTTCAGGTAAAATCGTGAAAATATTGGTTGAGGACAGCTCGCCGGTAGAGTTTGATCAACCCTTGTTTTTGGTAGATCCGTCTTAGTAAATTTTAAGGATAAATATAGACTTGGTATAGCTTTCAAGTCTTTAATTCATTTAAATCTTAGGACTTAAAATTTAAATCTCATACGATGTTTAAAAAAATACTTATTGCAAATAGAGGGGAAATCGCCCTGCGCATCATAAGAACCTGTAAAGAAATGGGAATTAAGACCGTTGCGGTCTATTCCAAAGCCGATGAGGAAAGCCTTCATGTGCGATTTGCAGACGAAGCGGTTTGCATTGGTCCACCTCCCAGCAGCGAATCCTATTTAAAGATATCCAATATTATAGCGGCAGCGGAAATTACCAACGCCGATGCCATCCATCCCGGCTACGGATTTCTATCCGAAAATTCTAAATTCTCCAGAATTTGTGCAGAGCACGATATTAAATTTATCGGGGCTTCAGGAGATCAAATAGACAAGATGGGAGATAAGGCTACGGCCAAAGAAACCATGAAAAAGGCGGGAGTTCCCACTATTCCAGGGTCAGAAGGATTGTTAAAATCTGTAGAGGATGCTAAGAAAACTGCCAAGAAAATAGGATACCCTGTAATGATAAAAGCTACTGCCGGAGGTGGTGGTAAGGGGATGCGCGCCGTATGGAAGGAGGAGAATCTGGAAAAATTATTCGAAAGTGCAGTACAGGAAGCCAAAGCAGCCTTTGGTAATGGCGGCATGTATATGGAAAAATTAATTGAGGAACCACGACATATCGAAATTCAGGTTGTTGGCGATCAATATGGAAAGGCGTGTCACCTTTCTGAAAGGGATTGTTCCATTCAAAGGAGGCATCAAAAATTGACCGAAGAAACGCCCTCTCCCTTTATGACGGATAAGTTGCGGGACGACATGGGAAAGGCAGCCGTAAAAGCGGCCGAATTTATAGGGTATGAAGGTGCAGGAACCATTGAATTCCTAGTAGATAAGCACCGTAATTTCTATTTTATGGAAATGAACACCAGAATACAGGTAGAGCA
>CAYTDS010000214.1:0-3837 GCA_964436555.1 uncultured Flavobacteriaceae bacterium
AAAATAAAGATCATAAAAAGTCCCTAAAAATTACCTTTCCCGGGATTGTGACACTACTCGATTGTTGTTTTTATTCCACATATGCAAACCGCACAATATCTTGGCTTACTATTGGACAGCCTTACCGCTAATTTTGATTTTTAGTTTTAGATCCTCTTTTGAACCTCTTCCAACCAATCTTGGTGATAGTGAAAAAAGAATTAATTTTATCCTTTAAACAACTCCTATGCTTTCCAAACGTGCGCGGTATGCCATTAAAACCTTGCTATATATTTGTAAAAACGAAGAGCACAATCACGTTACAGCCAAATCAATTTCTGAAAATGAAAACATTCCGTATAAATTTCTTGAAAAAATACTCCGAGAATTACGGCAGCACAAAATTGTAAAAAGCAGACGCGGTGCAGTAGGGGGATATCGCTTTTTTAAACCTGCCACTACCGTAAAGGTTATGGATATCATGCGGATTATAGATGGACCAATTGCACTAATTCCTTGTGTTTCAGAGAATTTTTATGAAAAATGTACTGAATGTGTTGATGAAGAAACATGCCGGGTAAGACACTTATTTGCCCAACTTCGGGACCAAATGCTTCCGGTTCTTGAGAAAACAATAGCAGAATTGTCCGTAGAATAAATTTTAAAAAAATAATAGTCTACTAGTTTGGTAGACTTTAAATAGTTTCTATATTTGCATAAAATTCATACCAAAAAGGTATGAATAGTATAATAAATATACAGAATATAATTATGAAACCAAAAAACTTTATTTTTTCCTTGACCTTACTCCTTGTCGGGCAATTTGCTTTTTCACAAAATATTATATCGGGATTTGTTTATGACGAAACAACCAACGAACCGCTGCCGGGAGCTAACATTTTAATTCGTGAAACTACTAACGGTGTCATTACCGGAGTAGACGGGGGTTTTAGAATAGAAACAAGAGGTTCTTTACCCTTATTTCTGGATATCTCGTATTTGGGATACGAAAATAAAGCCGTACAACTTACAGATTGGAGCAATGTACAGGTCTTTTTAAAACCTAAAAGTTCGGCTTTGGACGAAGTGGTCGTGACCTCCAGAAGACGTGTTGAAACCGCTCAAAACATCCCCATTCCCATTTCCGTTATTGGAGGGGTTAAAGTACAGGAAACAGGCGCCTTTAATGTTAACCGATTGAAAGAACTAGTCCCTTCTGTGCAGCTTTACACCTCTAACCCCAGAAATACAGGTATCAATATCAGAGGCTTGGGATCCCCATTTGGGCTTACCAATGATGGCCTAGATCCCGGGGTAGGTTTCTATGTCGATGGGGTCTACTATTCACGCCCTGCTGCGGCTACACTCGATTTTATCGACATTGAACGTATAGAGGTACTACGTGGCCCACAAGGTACTCTTTTTGGTAAGAACACCACCTCCGGAGCATTTAACATCACTACCAAACAGCCTAGTTTTACTTTCGGTGCCGATGTGGAATTGAGTTATGGTAATTACGGTTTTATCCAAGCTAAAAGCTCTATAACTGGTCCTATCATAAAAGATCTGCTTGCTGCCAGGTTATCCTTCTCAGGAACACAACGAGATGGTAACATCTATAATATCGCCAAAGACGAATATGTAAACGACATTAACAATTTAGGATTTAGGGGACAATTGCTTTTTACCCCTTCTGATAAGATAAAAATAACTTTGGCGGGAGATGACACCAGACAAAACCCAAATGGTTATGCACAGGTTGTTGCCGGGGTGGTAGAAACACAGCGCCCTGCTTATCGTCAATTCAACAATATCATTGCTGATCTAAACTATACTTTACCAAGCACAAATGCCTTTGACCGAATCATTGACCACGATACGCCTTGGCGTTCTCTTAATGAACTTGGAGGACTTTCCCTGAACGGCGATTTTGAACTAGGAAAAGGTACACTTACCTCTACCACCGCATGGAGATACTGGAATTGGGGACCTTCTAATGACCGCGACTTTACCGGATTACAGGCTTTGACTAAATCCCAAAATCCTTCCAAACATGAACAATGGTCTCAAGAAATACGTTATGCAGGTGAAATTTCTTCCAGGTTAACCGGGGTAATAGGGCTATTCTTTATAGATCAGGAAGTAACAACAAATGGTACAGAGGAATCCGGATCTGCACAGTATCGCTTTTCTCAAAATTCAACAAGCGAACTTTGGGCAACACCCGGCTTATTGGAAGGGTACGGGGCCCGAACACAGTCCTCTATTGAATCTACCAGTGCAGCAGTCTTTGCCAATATCGATTGGGCAGTAACAGACAAGTTTCATTTATTGCCCGGTATTCGATTTAATTATGACAAAAAAGATGTGTTTTACAACAGGGTGGCTTCCGGAGGTTTAGATACAGATGACCCGGATTTAATTGCGTTAAAACGTACCGTATATCGTGATCAATTTTTTGAAACAGGAGCAGACGAGAATAATTTTACCTATGCCCTTACAGCAGCATACAAGCCTACTGCGAAAATTAATGCGTATGCCACCTATTCCACCAGTTTTAAACCTATAGGAGTAAATGTGGCAGGGCTACCTGTTATAGATGGAGAGGTAGCGGTGAATCTAGGAACCATACGTCCGGAATATGTAAAGCACGTGGAGGTGGGAGTAAAAACCAATCCAACCAACCGTATTACGTTAAATGCTTCTATTTTTAATACGGACGTAGACGATTATCAGGCCAATGTACAGGAAGCGCAATTGGGGGTAAACAGAGGGTATATTGCCAATGCCGAAAAGGTAAATTCTAAAGGAGCTGAAATAGATGCTAACATTAAAGTAAACAGCAATTTTTCTTTCTACGGATCTCTTGCCTACACCGATGCGAAATACGTGTCGTTTACCAATGCACCGGTGCCTCTTGAAGAAACGGGAGGTCCACAGGCTTTTAAAGATATCTCCGGAGGAAGATTACCCGGTATTTCCAAATGGGCAGGTTCTTTCGGAGGTGAATTCACTTCTAATTACGCTAATTTTTTAGTGCAGGAAGGACGCTATTTCTTGGCGGTGGACTCATTTTTCCGTTCTGAGTTTTCATCCAGTGCCTCACCTTCACAATTTTTAAATATTGATGGGTACGGTTTGGTTAATGCAAGAGTAGGGTTCCGCGCAAATAACGGCTTTTCTGCATTTATTTGGGGGCGCAACGTATTTAATAAAGATTATTATGAGCAATTACTACCCACAGGTGGTAATGCAGGGCATTATGCCGCGGTACTCGGAGATCCCGGAACTTATGGCCTGACCATTCTTTATAGCTTTTTATAAAATCTAATTGAAAAAAAGGTAACCAAAAGTAAAAAGTCGGATAAGGGAAATAATGTTGTACCCATGTTGTATGTCTTATAAGAAATAAGGGCTTCCGATTTTTAGGTAGCCCTTATTTTATTGGTGATCGCGACACGATTAGCTTGTGCTTTTCATGGTAGCGACACGATTCGAACGTGTGACCGTCCCGCAATAAAAGCGGGATGCGCTATCCAACTGAACTAATCAATTTTTTGATTTTTACTTTACTTCTCCAAGATTTAATTTCCTTTTCCCTAATGTAAGCTTCGGGTTTGGTAGAGAACTCTTCCGAGTACACCAAAGTCCAATCTTTTGCTTTTGAAGTAAATCCTTTGTGGTTCGACAAATGCTTTTTTATTCTCTCAGATAAATCAATACAAGTATGACCAACGTAGTAGCAATCCAAAATTTGACTATGTAAAATATAAACAAAACACATAATTGAAGATACAAAAAAAGCCACTCGTAAGTGGCTTTTCAGTGATCGCGACACGATTCGAACGTGTGACCGTC
>CAYTDS010000215.1:0-3800 GCA_964436555.1 uncultured Flavobacteriaceae bacterium
ATCCCCATTCTTATCTTTACAGCTTAGTAAAAGCGTTGAACTTATCCCTCCAGAAATACAGACATACCCTGTAATACCTTTTACAACGGGTATTTAACAACTGATATGTATTGTGCTATCTAACCTAATTTTAATTTTATAGAGGCACTATCAATGCAAATAAAAAGGGGCTTTACCATTCTGCTTTTAAGAGTTTCAACTATTCTATGTTCCCTTGTTTTTGGCAGCTGTTCAGTTACCAAAACCAAATATGAAAGGCAATATAGTCTTATTTGGAAAGAAATAATTAAATCTGAGGCTTGGAGGAATTCTCTGGTCACAGCTAATGATATTGCTTCCAAAGAGGAAGATTTTTACACCAGTAACACAGATGTTGTATTAGAGAATTCCGAAAAGTTATCTTTTTTAAAATCAGAAGTTGCATTTGCAGAAAAGTATCACGATTTGGTCTCAAAAGCCTATACCCGGATTATTGTTCAAGCACAAAGTGCGGACACAAGACTCAAAACGGAATATAACCAATGGAATAAAAATGGGCAGGTCCTAACTACCAAAAAAGATAAAGAATCCAGGCAAAAACTGGCCTTAGTAACCAAAAAATATACAGCCCATCAGGCCATGTTAGAAGGTCTTAAATCATGGAATATATTCAGTGAAGACCGCTCCGGAGATTTGGATTTCTTTAAAGCCGAAAATGAAAACGAGGTCTTCGGTGCCTTGATGCGCGGTGAAAGTGAAGAACGGGTAATTAATCTTCTGGTCTATAAATTGGCTGACCTCTATCATTTTGAAGATCAGTAAAATTTATTTGATCTATCATATCCCACCTTCTCTCTGAAAATTCTCCTTAAGAAAGAATTCACCCAATTTATGCATTAAAATATAGCTTTAGTAGTCTCTAAACTTTTGTGATTGTTTACTTTTGGAAAAACTAAAAGTAAATGATTTTTGCGGTTCTTGCGGGGATACTTTTTGCGCTGCTACTTTTTCTTACCGGAAAAAAAGTAATACGGACTGTTACATTTATACCTACTTTACTCCCATTATCATTGTTTGTCTATTTTGTAAACTTCATCAACAACCTACCACCAACTGGAAGTACAGTTTATTATTACCCTTGGGTTAGTACTGCGGAGGTAAATCTAAACTTTAATCTGGACGGACTGTCTCTTCTTTTCTGTCTTCTGATTACAGGAATAGGTACTCTGGTGTTTTTGTACACGAGTTATTATATGAAGGGGCATCCCTATTTAGTGAGGTTTTATGCCTATTTATCGCTATTTATGGCTTCCATGTTGGGATTAGTGCTATCCGATAACATCGTAACCCTTTTTATTTTTTGGGAACTAACAAGTATTAGTTCTTTCTTTTTAATTGGTTTTAACAATCAAGATCCTGCTTCACGCAAATCGGCTATTACTGCTTTAGGAATTACCGGACTTGGTGGGTTATCCTTGTTGGCGTTTGCTTTGCTTGCCTTTTCTCTAACAGGCACCATGAGTATTCATGAAATGTTAAATTCCAAAACCGTTTTTGTCAACGGAGGTTTTTCTACGCTGCTACTTGTTTTTCTGGTGCTGGCAGCCTTTACTAAATCTGCACAGTTCCCATTTCATTTTTGGTTGCCCGGAGCAATGAAAGCACCTACACCGGTGTCTACCTATCTACATTCTGCAACAATGGTTAAAGCAGGTATCTATTTACTGCTACGTTTTTCACCCCATTATAGCCAAAGTGATCTCTTTAGTTTGGTATTGCTATTCATTGGAAGTGTCACCATGCTCTATGCAGCATTTCATACTTTGTTCAGAAAAGATTTAAAAGGAATCTTAGCCTATTCTACAATAACCGCGCTGGGTATTTTAGTCTTTCTTATTGGTATCGGTACTGCTATGGCAATTACGGCTGCACTTGTATTCATTATTGTACATGCACTTTATAAAGCTGCGTTATTCTTAATTACCGGTATTATAGACCACCAAACAGGTACCCGAAACATCAACAAACTTGCCGGACTAGGTGGTATTATGCTGCCCACAGCAATTGCAGGAGCAATAGCAGCAGTTTCCAGTGCAGGAATTCCACCAAGTTTAGGTTTTCTTGGAAAAGATTTAATTTATGAAAGTACTCTTGGAGTCATTTCCAACCAAGTGTTATTTACCATTATCGCTGTGTTTACAAATATCATTATGGTTTATGCCGGATTTCTTGTTGGTGTAAAGCCATTTATAGGTAAAAAGCCAAAAGAATTGGAGAAAACAAAATCACCTTCTCCCCTCTTGTGGATTCCACCGGTGCTGTTGGCCTGCTTAAGCTTATTGCTCGGCATTTTTCCCGGTTTTTTGCAAAAATCAGTCATTAACGCTGCGGGTATTAGTACGGGTATTACTGCTATGATACCCTTAAAATTATGGCACGGCTTTAACTTTGTATTGTTTTTGAGTACGATAACAATAGGGTTTGGACTGGCATTGTATTTCCTATGGAAACCTAATTTAACGAAAGAATTATTTATTGGACGATTTACCGCTTTTTCACCTATATCTTTGGCAGAAAGCCTGAATAAGTTAATATCACGTTTTGCGCTTTGGTTTACCCGTTTAACGCAAAGCGGATATCTCAGATACTATGTACTTGTAATTTTAATCTTAATTACACTGCTCATGGGCTACCATGTATTTTCCGGAACAGCCAGCTTTTTAAATTACGAATCTTCCTTGCAGCCAACCTTCAACGACTACATCATTCTGGCAATTATGTTTGGTGCTATTCTTTTTACTATATTTAGTAGATCGCGTTTGTCTGCTGTTGCCGGTCTTGGCGTTGTAGGCTATTGCATGTGTTTTATTTTTGTCTTTTATAGCGCGCCCGATTTAGCAATGACTCAGTTTACAATTGATACCTTGACGGTCATTCTTTTTGTTTTAGTATTGTATCGTTTGCCGAAATATCTTAAATTTTCCAGAACTGTTGCACGCATCAGAGATGGCAGTATAGCAGTGGTTTTCGGAGCCTTTATTACGATGGTTATTCTGGAGGTAAAACAAATGGTCCCCAATAAAGAAACCTCAGCATTTTATACAGAGAATGCCTATGTATTAGCAAAAGGCAAGAACATTGTTAATGTTATTTTGGTAGATTTCAGAGGATTTGATACCATGGTAGAAATAATAGTGCTGTCCATAGCCGCCATAGGCGTTTTTGGATTACTAAAACTTCATTTAAGACCTTCAGAAAAATAGTCTATGAACTACACACTAAAAAACAAAAAGTAAGCAAATGAATAGTATAATATTAAGGACAGCCTCAAATTATCTGCTACCGCTTTTGCTTTTATTCTCTGTTTTTGTGTTATTGCGAGGTCATTATTTACCCGGAGGTGGTTTTATCGGCGGTCTTATTGCCTCTATTGCTTTTGTATTGCATGCCTTTGCGCATGGTTTGCAAAATACGCGCTTTTTGCTTCGCATGCATCCGGGTTTTCTGGTTCCAATTGGATTATTACTAGCCTTTGTGAGCGGTGTATTACCGGTAGCCTTGTATGATTTACCTTTTTTAACCGGACTATGGCTGGAAGATCCTTTACCGGTTATTGGTCTAGTGGGCACTGCGCTTTTCTTTGATACGGGTGTTTATTTTGTGGTTGTAGGCGCAAGTCTGACAATTATTTTCACTATAACGGAAGCAGCCTAGTCTATGGAACTATTACTTGCCATAATGACCGGAGTACTGTATGCAGCAGGTATATATCTTATTCTTCGCAGAAGTTTAGTAAAGCTGATTATTGGCTTAGTATTGCT
>CAYTDS010000216.1:0-3796 GCA_964436555.1 uncultured Flavobacteriaceae bacterium
TGTTAATTTTCGAAGGGCTTGGGACATCAGCCGCGCATGAAGGCCCATTTTGGAATCTCCCATTTCACCTTCAATTTCACTTTTTGGAGTTAATGCCGCTACAGAATCGATAATTACAATATCTATTGCACCAGACCGGATTAAATTATCCGCAATTTCCAAAGCCTGTTCACCGTGATCCGGTTGGGAAATAATCAAATTATCAATATCTACTCCCAATTTTTGAGCGTAAAAGCGATCAAAAGCATGTTCAGCATCAATAAAGGCTGCAATACCACCATTTTTTTGAGCTTCGGCAATTGCATGCAAGGTTAATGTAGTTTTTCCAGAAGATTCCGGGCCATAAATTTCTATTACTCTGCCTCGTGGATAACCTCCTACGCCCAAAGCAATATCCAACCCTAATGAACCTGAAGAAATTACCTCTACGTCTTGGACAATGCTATCACCCATCTTCATAACAGCACCCTTTCCATAGGTCTTGTCCAATTTATCCAATGTTAGCTTCAAGGCCTTCAATTTTGCTTCTTTTTCGGAACTCATTTTTTTTGTGTTAGGGATGCTAAATTACCACTTCTTTTTGCATATTACAATGCAGACGCAACCTTTTTGGAAAAGTTACATCTACTTAAAAAAGAATTTTTTAAACACAAATACCAAGGCACCTTATTATTCCTTGGGAACCGGTGGCTATTACTTTCTTTAAATTTCTATGAAAGAGAAAAATATTGGGATAGCCGTAAAAGACCTTGAAAACTTTCAAGGTCTTTTTTGTTTGTAACATTGCCTTATTAGCCTATTTTTGCATTTTAAATCTATTCTTTAACTTAACTATTGGTATAGCATGCAACTGTACAATACATTAAGTGCAAAGGAAAGGGAAATCCTTATCGAGGAAGCCGGAAAGGAACGCCTCACCATCTCTTTTTACTCCTATGCACATGTTGGAAATACAACTATTTTTAGAAATCATTTATTTATTCATTGGAACTCATTAGATGTTCTGGGACGAATCTACGTGGCGCATGAAGGAATAAATGCGCAATTATCTGTTCCTGCAGAAAATTTCAAAGCTTTTAAAGCACATTTAGATAGTATTAGTTTTCTCGAAAATGTTCGTTTAAACATTGCCATAGAACAAGACAATAAGTCTTTTCTAAAACTCAAAATTAAAGTAAGAGATAAGATAGTTGCTGATGGGCTAGATGACGCCACCTTTGATGTGACCAACAAAGGTGTTCATCTGGATGCTGAAAGTTTTAATAAAATTCTTGATGACCCCGATATCTTACTAGTTGATATGCGCAATCATTATGAAAGTGAGATAGGACACTTTAAGAATGCAATTACCCCGGATGTGGATACCTTTAGGGACTCTTTGGATCTCATAGAAGAAGCCTTGTCAGAGCACAAGCAAGATAAAAAGTTGGTTATGTATTGTACAGGCGGAATACGTTGTGAAAAGGCAAGTGCATATTATAAGCACAAAGGATTCAAACAAGTATATCAATTGGAAGGTGGCATAATTGAATACACGAGACAAGTAAAGGCCAAGAACTTGGAGAATAAATTCCTGGGCAAGAATTTTGTTTTTGACCAGAGACGAGGGGAACGAATAACGGAGGATGTTATCGCTAACTGCCACCAATGTGGTGCGCCATGTGACGCACATGTAAACTGTGCCAATGAGGCTTGTCACTTATTATTTATTCAATGTGCAGCTTGCGCTGAAAAAATGAACGAGTGCTGTTCCGATATTTGTAAAGAAATACATGAATTGCCCTTTGAAGAACAAAAGCGTTTAAGAAGAGGAAAAGAAATCAGTAATAAAATCTTCAAAAAGGGACGGTCAGAGGCATTAAAGTTTAAAAAATAATAAATTGTTTGCGGCTGAAAAGGGTATAAGTATCACCGGATACGGTTGTCCTACTCCATATTTTTGTTTGGATCTTTTAAAATTAACCAATGCACTTGTGTTTATTACGATTTAGAAGCAAGATTTACCTGCATTTAGAGTTGTGAGTTAAAAGGGATCTGCCTGCCCCGCAGTACGTGCCAACTTTCTTTAAAGGGCATTAAAAAAATACTATCTTTACGTTTAAGATAAGTTTAGTATGAACCTTTTTTAGTAAAAACTGTTTGTTTTTGCTAAATCAACATATAAAATATGGGTTGTAGCAGTTGTTCAACCGCTAAGGACGGACAACCTCGTGGCTGTAAAAGCAATGGCACTTGTGGCACGGATGGTTGTAACAAATTAACGGTTTTTGATTGGCTTTCCAATATGTCATTACCAAATGGCGATATTCCTTTTAATGGTGTGGAAGTCCGTTTTAAAAATAGCAGAAAAGAATTTTTTGGAAATACTGAAAATCTTTCCCTTTCCATAGGTGATATAGTGGCTACTCAAGCACAGTCAGGTCATGATGTGGGTATGGTTACCCTTACCGGTGAGTTGGTAAAGGTTCAGATGAAAAAGAAGAGAGAAGAAATCGCTGAAGGTGACCTCCCCAAAATATACCGAAAAGCTACCCAAAAGGATATTGATATTTGGCAAAAATGCCGAGATAGAGAAGAGGAAATAAAAAAGCGCGCCAGAGAAATTGCCATTGTTCTAAAGCTACAAATGAAAATTTCCGACGTTGAATTTCAAGGCGATGCTTCTAAAGCTACTTTTTATTATACAGCCGAAGAGCGAGTAGATTTTAGACAACTTATTAAGGATATGGCCAAGGCATTTGGCATCCGTATAGAAATGAGGCAGATTGGCTACCGGCAAGAAGCTCAGCGTTTGGGCGGTATAGGTTCTTGCGGTAGGGAATTGTGTTGCTCTACATGGTTAACAGACTTTAGATCGGTAAGCACATCTGCAGCACGATATCAGCAACTTTCACTAAATCCTCAAAAACTGGCAGGACAATGTGGAAAACTAAAATGCTGTTTAAATTATGAATTGGATGTGTATCTAGACGCTTTAAAGGATTTTCCTTCCATAGACACCAAACTACAAACAGAAAAGGGACTGGCTTTCTGTCAAAAAGTAGATATATTTAAACAAACCTTGTGGTTTTCTTACAGGGAAGATCCGGCCAATTGGCATACGTTAACCAAAGAACAGGTTAATCTTATTTTAGCCAAAAATAAGGCTAAGGAGATGGTAAATAGCCTGGAAGAATATATCTTAGAAGAGCCGAAAGAGGAAAAAGTGGTTTTTGAAAATGTGGTAGGTCAGGATAGCCTTACCCGTTTTGATAGACCAAAGCAAAAAAACAAGAGCAAAAATAAAAAGAGAAGGAATAATTCTAAAAAGCCTGCTAACAATGCTTAGGAGTTTATTCTTATTGATGCTATTTCTAATGACAATAGCTTGTGATCATTCGACAGTGTTTTCAGAATACAAAGCAACTACTAATGGCTATTGGTCTAAAGACCAAAGTTTTAAGTTTACATTTTCACATAGCGACACAATTAATGGACAGCATATGTTTATCAATATTCGAAACGATGACACGTTCCCGTACAGAAACCTTTTCATAATAGCAGAGCTTAATTTCCCAAACGGGGAAACTATAAAAGACACTTTGGAATATGAAATGGCATTACCTGATGGACAATGGTTAGGCAAAGGTTATGGAAATATTAAAGAGAACAAATTGTGGTATAGGGAAAACATCGTTTTAGGTACCGTTGGCGTATATACTGTTGAATTGTCTCAAGCTATGCGTAAAAATGGAGAGATAAACGGAATTGAAAATTTAATAGGGATAACAGACGTTGGTTTTCAAATAGAAAAAAG
>CAYTDS010000217.1:0-3790 GCA_964436555.1 uncultured Flavobacteriaceae bacterium
TCCCACTTGCCTCCTATAGCTTCTAATGTTGTGCTTGCTTAAAATGACTTAGCCCATGCTTTTCTTCAATCTGACGAAAAGTTATCTTATTCAAAACAAAGCTACATTCTTAAAAAGCATGGCGGCCAGAGTCCAATTTAAAGATCTAAAAAATTAAATAAACATTGGGAATTTAACAGCAGTCAGTTACATTAAAAACAAATAAATAAACTATATTATCTAATTATGCTAATTCTATCCAAACCGGTGATTCATATTATGGATCAATTAAAAACATTAACATTACTTGACGCAACCACATTGGTCAACCAAATTGAAGATATTTTTGATGTTGATACATCAATGTCTTCAAACACAGTAGTAGCTATGGCTCCTAGTGGCGATACAGGTAATGCTGAAGAAGCTGTAGAAGAAAAAACAACTTTTGATATCATGGTAGAAGATATTGCATCCGATAAACGAGTTGCTGTATTAAAAGTCATCCGGAAATTAACAACTTTAGGTTTATCCGAGGCTAAACAATTTACAACATCATTACCGAAAATATTAAAAGAAGGCATTTCAAAAGATGAGGCGGAAGAAGCAAAAAAAGCGTTAGAAGACGCTGGTGCTAAAGTAACAATTAGTTAAAAGGAGGAAATTTTTTATGTTTATAGATTTTTTAAAAGATTACATGGACCATATACGGGCAATCGAATTAAGTTTTTATGTTAATGTTGATTCCTCTACCTGTATTAACGCAATTAAGGGTTTTTTTTTGCATTCTGTATCATTAAGTTTTAAATATATTGTGACATTTCAGTGGATGCGCGATTTAATCGAATTACCAATATTAGCAAAAGAAACTTTTAGTCTGATCATTAATCAACACACGGTTTTTGAACCATGGAAAGAATCGGTCACCTTGGAACCCAATTTTTATAGTGTTAACGATCAACCCAATAATTATACCGGTATTATTACTGGATTCTTTAATGGACTGGTTGTTGCACTACCTTGTTCAGTCGGCCATATATATGCTATAAGGCTTTGGCTTATAAATGGACGTCAAACCGGTATAGCAGGTATTAGTGGACTATTATTCGGTCAATTTTTATTTTTTGCAGCTGTTTTGTTAGGTTTCGAAAGTTTAATAACGCCTTTTTTAAATTATGAAATAGTTATACTTGTTTTCGGCATGCTTTTTTTAGGTTTTGTGATTCTCGATATGATTTCCCAATCCGATTATTATATTCTTGACTTCCAAAACCAAAATCACTATTTATTAAAATCTTTTGTAGTTGCCTTTGTTTTAGGATGGTTGGAAAAAGGATGTATATTTACTTTTCTCGGTGATATAACTGTCACACACAGTAATCATATCTTACAAGGTGCATCAAATAATTTCTTTTTTGGAAACGTTTTATATTTAGTTGGTTTAATAGTAGGTAGTGTTTGTTGGACAGCAGTGTTAGGGTTTATGTTTTTCAAATTAATGTCTTTCTTACAGCAACTTCTGGCTAAGGTAAGACCAGACGTAATATTTCTTCAAAGGCAAAAAATAACTAATATAATTTTTACGTGCATTCTAACAGTGTTCTGGTGTAATAGCGTACCATATTATGGCTTAGATTATTTAATTACAGGTCCATTAGGTTTTCTTTATCAAGATCGTAGTACAGAAGTGGCAAGGTCAAAACCCTATTATCTAATGTTTGCCGCTACGCAAATACACAAAACGGATCCTTCAACTGGAGCCCCCCTGCGAAAACTGGACGATCCATACGATGGTTTTCTTTATGGCGGTACAACGTTTGACGATGAGTTTTGGATGCCTTATTTCGGGTTAGAACTGTCACTAGATGTAGACTGTTATAAACATCTCTTTGAACAGGACATACAAAATTTAGAAACGGCCGACTATATGGATCTCGATGAAGCCCGAGAGCAGCTCGCTCGGGAGAATAAAGAAAAATATAAAATCGAGACATATGACTATCAAGTCGAAGTCGAAAACGACATAAAAAAACTAAGAGTTCCAAACCGCTCATTACTAGCGAATTATCATAATCTCGAGGCTGGAGATTCTGGACTAATTCTCGACGCTGAAAATGATTTGCTTACACCACTCACACTGAGAAGACAGGTTCATATGGAATCGTTCTTAGACAAAGTTTTTCGACCAGATTCTCGTTGCAAACAAATGGATTTTGTCACAGCACTACCGTATGATACGTTCTTAGACGACCTCGAGGATGTTCAAGAAGCACGGACTGATCACGAATTTCGAGATCGTTATACCCATAATGCGTTATATAGAATTTTATCAAAAATTAATTTTCACTTAATAATTAGCGGTGGTCAATTACCTTCTACTAAATTAACAGATGAAGATGAATTGAATTTAGCTCGTAGCCGAGCCATTTTACATCGTTATGTCAATTCTATTCGAACATATCGAAAAGCAATGACAACACGTACTATGGTAGAAAAAGTTTATAATCAACAGTTTAAAGGTGATATTCATTACCTTCGTCGTTTTGATGAAATAACTCTTGATTATAATCGTTTTGAATTATTTCTAGGTCAATTAAATGCAAATAAAGGTAAAAAAGTTGTCAAATATGACATTCCGAAATATAACGAACGGCAAAATGAAAACTCGGTTTTTCTGCATGAAGAATTATCCAAAAACTATGATCAACAAAGGAAAAGTGATATTAAAACGATCAGAAAAGAACCTTTAAAATATTTATTAAAAAAAAAAATTTATGGGATACCGGTATCGGATGACATTCGAAAAAGACAAGCAGTAGGCAGAATCACGGCGAATAAAATTCAAAAATGGAATAACAAAAAACTTACCTTAGCTTTAAAAAAGCGTACCGATATGATTTATCAAAGGTTGTTAGTTCTAAATGATACTGCACCTTTATATATCGGTTGGGATAATCAATTACATAAATTTTTAATTAAAACCCCGAAACTTCCAACAAAATTCAATGCGGCAAATATAACCGATCCAGTAGACCCTGGTTTATACGATAACACAGATTTATCAGAAGATGAGCTTTTTGAACAACAAAACACAAGCATATCTGATCCGAATTTACAGAACCAAGTTCCAGCAGCTACATCACCTGATTTGGATTTACAGAACCAAGTCCCAGCAGCTACATCACCTGATTTGGATTTACAGAATCAAACCTCAACTGACAAAAAGCCAAAATATTATCATATTGAAGCTTGGTCACCGGCAATTAAAAATGCTCAAGTTGCTTCAACTCAAAGGTTTTTTAAATTACCTTTTCTAAACTTAAGTAAAAAAGAAGAAATGGATATTCGAAGATTAACTGATCTTGTACCTAAGAGTATGAGTTTCGCACAATTGAATGCAAACAGGGATCCACGAAGCACCGCTAAACTAAAACAAGAAAGTTTTTATCACACGTTTAAATGGTCTTTAGAACCAAAAATATTTGAGCGCTTTCCTAATTATAATTGGTATTGGTTAGAGTTTGATCCAATACCACAAATAGACGAACCAGAGGAGTCGAAGCTACTGTTTCCAGAGACAGCTAGGTGTTTCCGGAGTTTAAATTTAACGGATGTGTTACCACCCCAATTAGATGGTTTCGCGTGGCCAGGTGTAATGGATCCAGGAATTTCTTTACTATTCCAAGATAATCTTCGTGCGCAATATACTGATGTACTCTATAGCCTAGTTTATTTAACCGATTAATTTTTAGATGATTTTTTTAATAGGCAGGTTTCATTAATCATGCTGCCTTTGCTCGTAGTAACCCCTTTG
>CAYTDS010000218.1:0-3774 GCA_964436555.1 uncultured Flavobacteriaceae bacterium
AAAGCAAAAGAAATTGTACTGGTCTATCAGGATTTTGAAGTATTTCAAACCAATGCAGCGCAGCATTTCTTGGGAAACTGTAATGCTCCCGGTAAATTACCCGTAACACTAATGCAAAATGAAAGTTTATAAGGTTGTAGGTTTAATGTCTGGGACATCTTTGGATGGACTGGATTTGGCGTTTTGTAACATTTGGAACACTCCAAAGGGTTGGGAATTTGAAATAGAAAAAGCAGAAAGTATTGCGTATGAGAAAGACATGCGGGAAAAATTAAAGCACGCTATTTATCTACCCGCAGACGAGCTGTTGCGCTTTCACAACAGCTACGGGGTATGGTTGGGAAAAAGAGCCAAAGAATTTATAGATTCTTTCGGTTTAAGCGTGGATTTTATAGCCAGTCATGGACATACTACCCACCATCAACCTCAAAATGGATTAACCTTTCAAATAGGATCCGGGCAGCATTTAGCCAATGAGAGTGGCCAGAAGACCATTTGTGATTTTAGAACCAATGACGTTGCTCTTGGGGGACAAGGGGCGCCTTTGGTTCCCATTGGGGATAAATTATTTTTTGGCACCTATGATTTTTGTCTTAATCTAGGAGGAATAAGTAATATTTCTTTTGACAAAGACGGTGAACGTTTAGCATATGACATTGGTTTGGCAAATATGATTTTGAATCATATTACTCAAAAAATTGATATAGCTTTTGATGAAGGAGGTAAAATGGCAAGCAACGGAAAACTAAACAAGATGATGCTCCAAAGCCTTAATAACCTGGAGTTTTATAGACTTCCTTTTCCAAAATCAATTGGGTATGAATGGTTTGTAGAAAAAGTGGTCCCGATTGTTGAAGAAACACAGGACACCATAGAAAGTTTGCTCCATACGGCCATTCATCACATCTGTGATCAGGTAACAGTGCAACTAAATCAAAATCGCCAAAAACCGGTAAACACTTTGTTAGTTACAGGTGGTGGTGCCTTAAACACCTTTTTGGTAGAAACACTCCAAGAAAAATTAGGAAATGAAGTGAAAGTAATTGTTCCTTCTGCCACCTTAATTGAGAATAAGGAGGCTTTAGTTTTTGCGCTAATGGGGGTTTTGCGCTGGGAAGAGAAAACCAATGTGCTAAGTTCAGTAACAGGTGCAAAAAGAGATTCTTCCAGCGGGGTAATTTATCTACCAATCTAACGGTGCCTTAAATAGTCGGAGTAACCTCTCACTATTATAATAATCATTTATCAAATTTTCTGCACGTACCATTCTTGAGGTTTTAAAGCTAATTTTAAACATGCCAGTTTCATCGCAAATCCGTATTTTTGATGAAAACAAATAATAATGCTTATTATAGGGATTGCAGGCGGTACAGGTTGCGGAAAGACTACAGTCGTCAATCAGATTATCAATGAGCTCCCTCCTGAAGAAGTAGGTGTAATTTCCCAGGATTCCTATTATAATGATCTTTCTCACTTAACGCTTGATCAGCGAAGGTTAACCAATTTTGATCATCCCAATTCCATAGATTTTAAACTTTTGGGAGAACATTTAATAGCTCTGAAAGGGGGTAAATCAATACTTCAACCTGTCTATTCTTTTTTGGAGTGCAACAGAACCAACGAACACATTCCTACGCATCCGCGTAAAGTGATAATTGTAGAGGGCATTTTGATTCTTACACATCCTGAGATTCGCGACATGTGCGATATTAAAATTTTTGTGCACGCCGACTCCGATGAACGACTCATTAGACGTTTAAAGCGCGATGTTCAGGAACGCGGTTGGGATTTGGACACTACTATAGAAAAATATCAAACCATATTAAAACCTATGCACGAGCAGTTTATTGAGCCTACAAAGGAATTTGCAGATTTAATTATCCCCAATAATAAATATAATACTGTAGCCGTAGACATGGTCAGAACCATCATCAACCAAAAATTAGGGTAAGGAATATGGGCTTAAAAGAACTCAAAAAGAAAAAGTGGTTTAATTGGGCTACCAATATGTATGTTTTGGTGCTTACCATTTTTCTTATCTGGATGACTTTTTTTGATACAAATTCTTTACTTATTCACTGGGAATTACGGAAAGAAATTAAAAAATTGGAAAAACAACAGGAATTTTTGCAAGAAGAGATTGCCAAAGACAAAAAACTGATTGAAAAATTATCGGATAAGGAGGAGCTGGAAAAGTTTGCCCGCGAACATTACTTTCTAAAAAAGAAGAATGAAGAAATTTACTTAATAGAATATGAGGATAGTATAAAAAGTAAAAAAAATGGCAAAAACTAGTCTTTTTGATGAATTTGAGCCGATATCCCCAAAAGCTTGGAAACAAAAAATTCAGTTTGATTTAAAAGGTGAGGATTACAACGAATCCTTACTTTGGGAATCACCGGAAGGGATTAAGGTAAAACCATTTTATACCTCGGAAGATTTAGGAAATAAGCTGCTTATCCCTCAAAAAAACACTCCAGCCTGGAAAATTGGGCAAGTAATTTATGCGGGAAATGTAAAATTGGCCAATGCCAAGGCTTTAGATGCTTTAGAGAGAGGAGCTGAAAGTCTGGAGTTTACTGTTCCATCAAATGAAATAAAAATTGAAAAACTAATAAACGGCATCAATTTAGTGCAGGTTCCTGTTCATTTCAATTTCCAATTTTTATCCGGAGCCTACTTAAAGTCAATCTTAAATACTACAAAGGATATTTCCGAAAACAGCTTTTTTCAAATGGATGTTATTGGAAATCTTGCGCGCACAGGAAATTGGTATGTTAGCTTGGAAAAAGACTTTAATGCCTTGAAAATCATATATGAAAGCTCTACTCCTAGTGTTTTAAGTGTAGATGGTACTTTGTACCAAAATGCAGGAGCAAATATGGTACAACAACTTGGATATGCCCTGGCTCACGCCAACGAATATCTTAATTTTTTAGACCATCAAAAACTTCTAACCCCGGTAACCACCATAAGCTTTAAGATAGCAGTAGGTAGCAATTATTTTTTTGAAATTGCCAAGTTACGGGCGCTTCGTCTACTGTGGAAAAGTTTGGGAAAGTCATACGGCATTGTAGCTGATTGCTATATTCTTGCTAAGCCCTCCTTGCGCAATAAAACTATTTATGACTACAATACCAATATGCTCCGCACTACAACGGAGTGCATGTCGGCCATTTTAGGTGGTGCGGATACAGTGGTAAATAGGGCATACGATGCTGTTTATCACAAGGATAATAAATTTGCAGAACGCATAGCCAGAAACCAATTGCTGCTGTTAAAGTATGAAAGTTACTTTGACAAAGTATCCAATCCGGCGGATGGCTCCTACTACATCGAAAGCTTAACACACCAATTGGCGGAAAAAGCATTGGAACTGTTTAAAGGTATTGAGGCAGGTGGTGGATTTTTGAAACAACTGAAAGAGCACACCATACAACGTAAGATTAAAGAAAGTGCCCAAAAAGAGCAATCGCTTTTTGATTCACAACAAGAAATTTTAATAGGTACCAACAAATATGAAAGTGAAGATGATAAAATGAAAGCTTCCATAAATCTTTTCCCTTTTGTAAAAATCAATAGCAGAAAGACGCTGCTAGAGCCCATACTGGAAAAGCGATTGGCAGAAGTTTTGGAGCGAAAAAGACTAAATCATGAATAGAAAAAACTTCCAGCATCTTAAGTTAACTATACAGCAAGATGAATTATTTTTTGCTAAAAATAAAGAACGGGAGGTTACCTACACTACAGCGGAGGAAATTGCATTATTATCAC
>CAYTDS010000219.1:0-3772 GCA_964436555.1 uncultured Flavobacteriaceae bacterium
TATTACATTCATTTTAACCAGACCTTAGGGCTGAAAAAGGCATTTAAAGTAAAATCCAGTCTTTTCGAAGTAATTATCTCCCTGAAAGCTGTACTGTTCTCTAAAAACAAAATAAGCTGGTATAAGCAGCCTTGAAAGTACAATGCACAACCCTTATTTGGTCTTTTTTTCGAACTTTATCGTTTTAAGAATGGCTTCCAGCTCAAACATATAATCTCGTTTCTCCGTTGCAGGGGCAAAGGTAAAGCCTTCTACAACCAATTTTCTATTGTTCTCCTGATCATTCAAAATATAGCTTATAAAAGGTCCTGCCATAGGGTACCCGTTAATTTCCCAAATTCCTTTTACCTCAACCCCTTTTTTGCCGCCAATTTCTGTAGGAAATACGTAGGGTGCAAAGGCTTTTTCGGTCATCATATGGGTTATTTTTCCGGGAACATCCGGACCCGGAATATATTTGGCACCTATAGAATCGCGCATTTGGACAATATCCTTTACAAAAGTAGAATCATTCTGAAAACTATTAAAAGGCATGGCATATACGATAATGCTCATTTCTCCTTTTTGTATTTGGCGGTACATCCAAACAAAGTTATCTTCTTGTCGGCCTATTTTATAAATTGATGGTACACTTAAGGAAATATTAAACTTTTCCTGTAACACTTGTTCTTTATTTAGGGACAACAAAAATCGTTTTTGAGCTTCATCCAATTCCAAATTTTTGAAAGCCGTTATAATCTCATCTGCCTTAGCATCCAAATTTTGTATTATTTCTTCCTCCGTTGTACCCTTGATTACGGCAACTTTCTGGGGCATTGCGTACATATCTGTCTTAAGATGAGCTACGCTTAAGGAGTCTTTTTGAATGTAAAGCACCGCACGGGTGCTTCTTACGGTACCAGTAAAAACGCTTAGGGGCATTTGATTTATGGTAAACAAGGGTTCTTCCCAAATTAGCGCCGGTACCGGAGCAGCAAAATGCTCTCTTATCTTATCACCAACCGGACCCTCCCAAAGCCGGTTATCTATTACTACAGCGACGGAGTTAATAGCTCCAATAGATTTGGGTAGATAGTTTTTTTTTTTAGTTTCGTTACAGGAGGCAAACACCAAAAAGACTAAAACTAAAAGGCTTCCAAAATTTTTCATGACAGGTATGTATTTACGATGAACAGCTGCACAATTTAAGTTTTGTGCCTGGCTTTATATCGTTACCACTAATACCGTTCCATTCTCGTAAATTTTCAATAGAAATACCGGGATATTTTTTTGAGATGGTCCAAAGTGAGTCTCCCTGTTGCACTGTATGTACTTTTGCTTCCTGTATTGCGGTCGTATTTGAAGTCTTTGGAGTGGTTATAACAGAACTAGATGCAGTTGTTCTTGGTTTTTTCGAATAGATGATAAGGCGCTGTCCAATCCTTAAATTATTGCTTCTAAGCCCATTCCAATTTTTAATGTCGTTTATACTTACGCCGTGTCTATCTGCAATTCTTCCTAAAAAATCCCCACTTTGCACTTTGTAACGAATATGGTCATCTTGGGATTGAGCGACATGGTTTGTTATAATCTCCTCAGATTTCAATTCGCTTCTTACTTGGGCGTATATTTCTTCTTCGTTTGCAACAAACCTCCCCATAGTAGTGGTGGGTAATCTTAAAGTGTAGTTTTTTCCTTTAACGAAAGGTATAACATCTAACTTATAGGAAGGGTTCATGATTTTTAGTTCCTCTAAATCTATATCTACCAACTCAGAAATTTGCTTAAAGGTTATAGTGCTTTTTACATGAACAGTGTCAGTTTCAAAGTAAGGGCGTTCAACCTTTATACCTCTAAGACCATGTTCTTCTGCATATTCAAACAAATACATTACCGTTAAAAATGCCGGTACATATCCTGCGGTTTCTCTTGGCAGATTTTGACGAATATTCCAATAATTTTTTTGTCCTCCAGACCTTCTAATGGCTTTGTTAACATTTCCCGGGCCTGAGTTGTACGCTGCTAATGCCAAATCCCAATCTCCAAAAATATCATAAAGCTTGGAAAGATATTTACAGGCTGCTTTAGTTGAGGCTATAGGATCACTTCGTTCGTCTACATAACTGCTTACATCCAAATTGTACATTTTTCCAGTGCCGTACATAAACTGCCATAAGCCTGTAGCACCTACTCTAGATTTAGCACGGGGATTTAAAGCAGATTCCACAATAGCCAAATATTTTATTTCTAAAGGAATGTTGTAATTATCCAATTCTTGCTCAAACATTGGAAAATAAAACTGACTAAGAGTTAGCATGCGTTCCATGAACCCTCTCTTCCGTGTTAAAAATGATTTTATGACATTCTCCAGTGATGGATTGTAGGAAATGTTGAACGGTGTTTTCTGATTCAAAATTTCTAGTCTAGCCTTTAAGGTTTCCGTATCCAAAGTATAATGATACACGGAATCTATTTCCATAGTGGAAACTTCCTCATAAATATTCTCAAAAAGCGCCGCGCTATCGTACATTTCTTTAATCCAGAGACTATCAAATTTACTAGCTTCGGGGTGGTCTTTAAAGTTGAAGTTTTTCTTGGTGATGTTCAAAGAAAGTGCTTCGTTTACTGAACCATCCTCAGCTTCCATCTGAACTATTTCGTCTATAATTTCAACATCTGTGATAGCGGAATCTAAAGAAACAGATACTGCTTCCATAAAATTTATGTCTGCCTGCGACAGCGGTTTTTGAACCTGAGCAAGGACACCAACCGTTGAAACCATAAACAAAATACCCGGCATTATATACTTGGTTGCGATCATAAAGACAATTTATTAAGTTGTAGGGCTAACGAAAATCGTGCTTTTTTCTCAAAAAATAAAATTTAAACTGTGAAAATACACAACAAACGTCTTAACCCGTTTATCGATAACGCCTTTATTCCTCCATTATTGCAGCGATTCCGGGAAGAGCTTTACCTTCTAGGCTCTCCAGCATGGCACCCCCTCCTGTTGAAACATAACTTACTTTGTCCTGAAATCCGAATTGTTTAACGGCTGCAACGGAGTCCCCGCCGCCTACCAATGAAAAAGCACCCTTTTTCGTTGCCTCATCTATATAGTTTCCAATCGCAATAGTTCCTATGGCAAAATTTGCCATTTCAAAAACACCCGCCGGCCCATTCCACAAAATGGTTTTAGACTTAAGAATAACATCTTTGAAAATTTCAAGCGTTCTTGGGCCTGCGTCCAATCCCTGCCACCCATCAGGAATAACGTCAACATTTACTATTTTGGTTTGTGCAGTATTGCTGAAATCGTCCGCAGCTATAACATCTACCGGAATATGTACTTCTACTCCTTTTTCCTTGGCCTGTTCCAGTATTTCCAATGCTAAACCCATTTTATCATCCTCACAAATAGAATTGCCTACCTTGCCTCCCTGTGCCTTAACAAAAGTATAGGTCATCCCTCCGCCAATAATCAGGTGGTTTACCTTACTTAGAATATTTTCTATAATAGTTATCTTTGATGAGACTTTGGCTCCTCCAAGGATAGCGGTAACAGGCTTTTCTCCTGTGCGCATCACTTTCTCTATTGCCCCTATCTCATTGGCCATTAAATATCCAAAGCATTTGTTTCCTGGAAAGAACTGCGCTATTATCGTCGTAGATGCGTGGGCTCTATGTGCCGTTCCGAATGCATCATTCACATAAATGTCTCCCAGTTTAGACAACTGCCGGGAAAATTCTTTATCTCCTTTTTCTTCTTCATTATGAAAGCGTAAATTTTCCA
>CAYTDS010000220.1:0-2319 GCA_964436555.1 uncultured Flavobacteriaceae bacterium
AATCGGTTGATAGTGCAGCTGCACCAGAAACAACGTGATAAGTGAGTACTTTTGCCAATAGTTCCTTTTCAGCTGGGGTGTCAAAATCTTCCAAAGAGTTGAAATCATCCCCTAGTGCATCAAGTAGTGCGGCAAAAGCGGCATTTGTAGGAGCAAAAACAGTAAAAGGTCCTTCACCGCTCAACACTTCAACAAGGCCGGCATCGGCTTGAATAAGAGCATCTACCAACAAGCTTAAATCTGGAACGCTTTGGGCTGTTTCTACAATATTGGCTTGAGGGGCAAGTGCATCTAAAACCTCCTGAGGCAGTAAAACCTTGTCAATTACGTGGACAACTCCATTGGTGGTTAGTACATCTGCCACTACTACGGCTGCATCTGTTTCTGTGGCATCCTGTATAAATACACCACCTTCTAAACTTATGGTTACATCTTCCCCTTGTACGGTTGCAATCATTTGACCATTGGTTAAATCCGTAGATAGCGCAGCTGCTCCGGCAACTACATGGTAGGATAGAACTTTGGCCAATAATGCTTTTTCTTCTTCTGTATCAAAATCCTCCAATGAATTAAAATCATCGCCTAGAGCATCCAATAAAGCGGCGAAAGCAGCATTTGTAGGTGCAAATACAGTAAACGGACCGGCGCCACTTAATACTTCAACCAAACCGGCATCGGCCTGAATCAATGCATCAACAAGTAAGCTAAGATCAGCCACGCCTTGTGCGGTTTGTACAATATTTAATTCTTCTTCCTCTTCTTCTCCCAAAGAATTTACAAAGTCAATAGCAGCTTGTGGTAATAATACTTTATCTATTATATGTACAACTCCGTTAGTTGCCTCCACATCAGCAGCAGTGATGTTGGCATCTACCTCTGATGCGTCTCCAATTACGAAAGAACCGCCTGAGGCTATTACTTGAATACTGTTTCCAGCAAAGGCCGTTGCAACGTTGCCAGGGGCTAAGTCAGTAGATTTGACTTCTGCAGGGATTACATGGTACAACAAAATATCTCTTAGCAAATCTTTTTCAGCTTGTGTATCAAAATCAGCAAGACTATTGTAGTCATCTCCCAATGCATTTAGCAAGGCAGTAAAAGCTGCATTTGATGGAGCAAAAACGGTAAAGGGACCTGTACCACTCAATGTAGTTGCAAGTCCGGCATCGGCCTGACCGATTGCAGCCACAAGGGTACTTAAATTAGGTGTGGCAGACGCCAGCTGTACAATGTTTGATGTTGGTTCTGGAACTACAGGGCCATTGTCATCATCATTGTTGCAGGATAGGAGCAGAAATGAAATGATTGTGGTCATGGCAATACCATTCAATCTCAATAATTTTTTCATAATGTTTCAGGTTTTAATTGTTTTAAATTATTCGTTTTTTGAAGCCTAAATAAGAGAATTAACATTTTTTGTTTATTCATTATAATTAAAACTTCAACAATAAGATTACAATATTAAATAATGGTTGCGTTTGTTTATTATATTTTTTTAAAAGTTTAACAGAAATTAATAAAGTTTAGGCTCTATTATTCAATTAAAAGCACAAAAAAAGCCGCCATAGGCAGCTTTTTAATTTTTGAAACAAATGTCTTAATTTGTCGTGTCGGGGCGCAGCACTTCATTAACTGCATGAACTACTCCATTAGAGGCTTGTAAGTTAAATAAAGCATCACTTATAATAATATCATTATTTCCTTCACCATCAGTAATTTTTAAAGATTCTCCGACAACTGAAAAAGTTAAGACATCACCTTCTAAAGTAGGTGGAGATTGTAATTCATTGGTTATAGCACTAGACTGAATATTATTTCCCGGTATTACATGATGATTTAAGATCGCTGTTAAGGTTTCTGTTGGTGTTGATACTGGAATGGCGGCAAAGGCACTGTTAACTGGCGCAAATACTGTAAATGGGGCAGGATTAATACCAAATGGAGTACTAAGAGTGGCTACATAATTTGGTTGTCCTTGAGATTTTAACGCGGTCTCCAGAGCAGCAAAATTTGGATCTAAAACTATAAAATCCGCCACTGTTGCTAATTTAATCACAGCTTCTACAACATGTATTGTTCCATTCTTGGCTGCAATATCCGCTCCGCCAGAGGAAATCTGGGTAACCCCATTAAAGTTAATCCCTTGACTTGAGTCAAAATAGAGACTTATGTTGCTCCCCGTAGTGGGACCGGGCGCAAGGGTTTTTATATAGCCACTTTGAAATCCCAAAAAAACATCAGACCTGATGTTTGCTCCAATTACATGATTTAAAAGTACTTGTCTTAGGACAGGTACAGGAACGGCATCAAGATTGGCAA
>CAYTDS010000220.1:2419-3761 GCA_964436555.1 uncultured Flavobacteriaceae bacterium
TACTAAAGTTGAAAAATTAGGACTGTCTTGCAATAATTCAACTATATTTTCTTCAACGGCAGGTGGCACCGGATTATCATCATTCGTACAAGAAATTAGTAGTAGAAAAAAAAGCGAAATGAAAGTGGTCTTTTTTAAAATAGAATATTTTTTCATGTTATTAGATTATTTTGCAGTTAAGATGCAAAGTGGCATAGAAGGTTGCTTTAAATTCATAGTAAAGATACAATCTGAAATGTTTTAATTCCGGTTGGTTTATAACTAAATTCTCTTAATCGGATTAAATGATTCTTGCTTAATCCGTTATGGCATCTCTGATTTTTGTAATTTTGCATATGCTATGAGTACTATGAAAAAAGTTGTAGTCGGACTTTCAGGAGGTGTAGATTCCAGTGTTGCTGCGTATCTGTTAAAAGAGCAAGGTTACGAGGTTATTGGACTATTTATGAAGAATTGGCATGATGATTCTGTGACCATTTCCAAAGAATGCCCTTGGCTGGAGGATAGTAATGATGCGTTAATAGTTGCTGAAAAATTAGGTATCCCTTTTCAGACGGTAGACTTAAGTTCTGAATATAGGGAGCGCATTGTAGATTACATGTTTCGAGAGTACGAAAAGGGACGTACCCCCAATCCGGATGTACTTTGTAATCGAGAAATAAAGTTTGATGTTTTTTTAAAAATTGCACTGCAGTTGGGTGCGGATTATGTGGCAACCGGACATTATTGTAGAAAAGGAATTTTAAAAAATGCTGATGGAACCGAAACGTATCAACTATTGGCAGGGGCCGATGGTAACAAAGATCAATCCTATTTTTTATGTCAACTTTCACAAGAACAACTGGCTAAAAGTTTATTTCCCGTTGGCGAACTTACCAAACCTGAAGTACGCCAAATTGCCGCTAAAAACAATTTGATCACTGCTGATAAAAAAGATTCCCAAGGACTTTGCTTTATAGGTAAAGTTAGGCTGCCCGAATTTTTGCAACAAAAGTTAAAGCCCAAAGCCGGAGTAATTGTAGAAGTTCCTTTTAGCTTGGAAAAATATAGGGAAACGGTTTCTGAATTCGGCAGTAAATCTGAAGAACTCGCTTTTCTATCGGAAAAAAAACACTATTCCCTTACAGATGGAAAAGTTGTGGGGCAACATCAAGGAGCGCATTATTTTACAAAGGGTCAGAGAAAAGGTTTGGATGTAGGTGGCACTAAAGAACCACTTTTTGTAATTGAGACCGATGTGAATCAAAATATAATTTATACCGGCCAGGGAAAGAATCACCCGGGCTTATATCGCAAAACTTTATTCGTTACCAATGACGAAATCCATTGGATTCGGACCGAT
>CAYTDS010000221.1:0-3759 GCA_964436555.1 uncultured Flavobacteriaceae bacterium
GGAAAAATGTATGTTTTGGAACATGCATTCAAAGCCGATTTTTCTTTTGTAAAGGCTTGGAAGGGTGATGAGGCAGGGAATCTGATTTTTAAAGGTACAGCCCGTAATTTTAACCCGTGTATGTGTGGAGCTTCAAAAATCACAGTCGCTGAGGTGGAGGAGCTTGTTCCGGCAGGGAAATTACCACCCAATGAAATACATGTGCCCGGAATTTTTGTGCAGCGCATTTTTCAAGGACAACACTATGAAAAGCGTATAGAACAAAGAACCGTTAGGAAGCTAATTACTTAATGTAGCAATGCATCAATGTAGCAATGTAGCAATTTAGCAATGCATCAATGTAGCAATGAATAAATGTAACAATGTATTAATGTAACAATGTATTAATGTAAAAAAGTAGTAATGATTGAAAGGGAAAATGTAATAGTTGGTAAATCAATAGAATTTTCCCTTATGATCATTGAATTTTGTGAGGAATTAGAACAGAGGCGCTATTTTGTCATTTCTAATCAACTACTTAAATCCGCTACAAGCATAGGGGCAAATATACATGAAGCTCAAAATGCAGAAAGTAGAGTTGATTTTATTCATAAAATGAAGATAGCTTCAAAAGAATTGGAAGAAACCAAGTATTGGTTGATACTATGCGAAAGAGCAAAATCTTACCCGTTTAATATGGAACTCAAAGCGAAAGCAGAAGAATTAGGGTTAATACTGTATAAAATTATAAGTACAAGTAAAAAAAAAATAATTTAATGTAGCAATGTTGCAATGAATTAATGTAGAAATTTAGCAATGCTTGAAAGGGAAAATTTAGTGGTTGGGAAATCAATTGTTCAATGTATCAATTTAGCAATGGAACAATAATAAATGAATTAATATAAAAGGTGCAATGCTTGAATGGGAAAATGCGGTAGTGGAGAAATCAATTGTCAGCGCGGTTATGATCTAATACTGGTACTTTTAATCATTAATAAATTGAAACATTGATAAATTGGTATACTGACCCATTGTTACATTGGTAAATTATTACATTAACCCATTAACATATGCTCGATAAAAACGGAATAGCAAAACGAATAGCAAAGGAAGTGAAGGATGGCTACTATGTAAATCTTGGTATTGGCATCCCAACCCTAGTGGCCAATTTTGTTCGGGAAGATATCAGTGTAGAATTTCAAAGCGAGAATGGTGTTCTGGGAATGGGGCCTTTTCCTTATGAAGGCGAAGAAGACGCTGATATAATCAATGCAGGAAAACAGACCATTACCACCTTGCCCGGCGCCTCTTTTTTTGATTCAGCAATGAGTTTCGGAATGATAAGAGGTCAACATGTTGATCTTACTATTTTAGGAGCAATGGAGGTATCCGAAAATGGAGATATCGCTAATTGGAAAATACCCGGAAAAATGGTTAAAGGTATGGGAGGAGCTATGGACTTGGTGGCTTCTGCTGAAAATATTATCGTAGCCATGATGCATACCAACAGGGAAGGTGAGTCTAAACTTTTAAAGCGATGTTCCCTACCATTAACAGGGGTAGGGTGTGTTAAAAAAATAGTAACAAATTTAGCTGTTCTAGAGGTTACAAAGGACGGGTTTCTACTATTAGAGAGAGCCCCAGGGATTAGTGTGGATGAAATAAAAAGAGCAACAGAAGGTAAATTAATCGTTAGTGGTACAATTCCTGAAATGATACTATAAAGGAACTGATTTTGCTGTTCATCGAATATTTCGATTTTTTTCTTTTTTACACCACATTTAACATCTACTTCACAACAATATTCGGGTAGTGATTTCGTTTTTTACTATATTTAAACAGAACTTAAATGTTATACCCCAAATTTAGCATTTACTAAACTTAAACGCCATGGAATCCCAAATTAATCACGCACCACCTCCGGAGGAGGAAATTTACATTTACAGAAGCAGCTTTTACAGAGGTCTTTTGGAATTGACCAAAAAACTTTTTATGCTGTAGTAAAATCAGTAAGATTTAAAATCTTGAAGGAGCAGAACAAGGAAGTTTTGCTCCTTTTCTTTTATTCCGGTTTTTGGAGTTTTAGAAATTGCAGTATTTTAGAGCCAGTAAATTGTAGTTATGCAGCTCATTTATAAAAAGTGCAAAATAGGTGATTTGGAGGTGTTGGTTAAAATATCAAGAAACACTTTTATTGTGGCCTTTAAGGAAGATAATGACCCGCAAGACTTTTCCGAGTATATTGAATTTGCATTTAATAGCATGAAACTCAAAGAAGAATTAGAAAATGAGAGTTCTAGCTTCCTGTTTGTATATCTAAATAATGAGTTGTCGGGTTATTTTAAACTAAATGAGTTTGCTGCTCAAACAGATATTAAAGCAGACGACAGCATTGAAATTGAACGAATCTATGTGCACCCAGATTATCAAGGAAAAAAAGTTGGGCAAGAGATGTTAAAGGAAATTAGGAGGATGGCCATTCAAAAAGGGAAGCGTTTTATTTGGCTTGGAGTTTGGGAGAAAAATATCAGGGCTATCCAATTTTACGAAAGAGAGGGATTCATTAAGTTTGGAACACACCCATATTATATTGGTACTGATAAACAAACTGATTGGCTAATGCGTTTAGCGTTATAATACATTATAACCCTAGTTATAACGAACGAAGAATTGCTGCGGCCTGTTCAAGAGTCTCCAATGTCTTCGCGAAGCAAACCCGTATTAATTTATCATCCCGCTGATTTTCATTGAAAACAGATATTGGAATTGTGGCGAGTTTATGCTTGTTTATAAGACGTAAGACCATATCTATGTCAACATCCTGAGAAATTTGGGAATAATCCAATAGTTGAAAGTAGGTTCCTTGAGATGGGGTGAACAAAAATCGGGATTCCTCTAAAGCAGATAATAAAAAATCACGTTTCTGTTGATAAAAAGCGTTTAATCCTAGATAATTCTGTTTATCATGCAAGTACTGCGCCATAGCATGTTGTACTGGGTGATGTACACAGAAAACATTAAATTGATGTGTTTTTCGAAATTCGTGCATTAGTTCAGCCGGTGCTGCGCAGTATCCTATTTTCCATCCGGTGACATGAAAAGTTTTTCCAAAGGACGCACAAACAAAGCTACGTGATGCTAAATCTGGAAAGCGTGATATACTTTCATGTTCTAGCCCATCAAAAACAATATGTTCATAGACCTCATCACTCACTACAAGAATATTTGTATTGCGTAGAATTTCTTGTAGTTGTAGCATATCCTCTTTCGAAAATATACGGCCACTAGGATTGTGGGGCGTATTAATGATAACCATCTTAGTCTTTGAAGTTATCTTATCTCGGAATGTGACCCAGTCCAATGCATATGCCGGTGCTGAAAGTTGCACTAAAACCGGAACACCACCATTGACCTCAATAGCGGGTTCATAGCAGTCATAAGCGGGTTTTATCACAATTACCTCATCACCAGGATGTATAAAGGCTGTAATGATGCCAAAAATAGCCTGCGTAGCCCCAACTGTTACCGTTATTTCTGTTTCCGGATTATATGTTTTTTCATTTAGTAAAGTAATCTTTTCTGCAATAGCCTCCCGTAAGGCACCCAATCCTGTCATTGGGGCATATTGATTGCTACCACTCTTCATAGCCTTTGATACAAGTTCTATTAAAACCGGATCGGGGTCAAAATTTGGAAACCCTTGGGAGACATCAAGGGCATTATTTTGTCTTGCCAAATTTCCTACAGTTGTAAAAATGGTAGTTTTTACATTAGGGAGTT
>CAYTDS010000222.1:0-3712 GCA_964436555.1 uncultured Flavobacteriaceae bacterium
CCAATGACGATATCCGTGAATTTATTAATAGAACCGCTGCCAACGGAAAATCGGCTAAATATTAATGTTTTTTAGAAGCAAAAAAATTGGTTATAAAACAGTTATGTGGTATAAAATAAAATTTAGATTGGTAATGTGGTTTTTTTGCGTGATTTTTACCTTAAGCTGTTTTTTGTCTTGTGAGCCACCTCAAAAACAATTTGATACAAACGCCTATCTCGCACATATAGAATTGCCCACTTCTACCTTAATTGTTACTGAAATAGCTCGAGACTTGGAGGTGCCTTGGGATTTGGTAACTTCAGTTCCCGGTTGGATTTGGTTTACCGAACAAAAAGGAACGATAAGCAGACTCAATACTGATACAGGTGCCATTGAGCGGTTGTTGCAGCTGGAAGATTTTTTTTACCGAAAATCAACTGGCTTGTTAAGTATGGTATTGCATCCTGATTTTGAGCAAAATCCATTCGTTTATACCCATTATACCTATGCGGAAACCGATGATACTTTCACCGATCAAATCACCTCTAAAATTGTTCGGTTTACCTTTAAAAATGGCACTCTGAGCGATGCCTTTACCGTATTGGATGATATTCCCGGGAATACCTACCACAATGGTTCCCGAATGCTAATCACGGATGATTTTAAACTGTGGATAGGCACGGGTGATGCGGGAAAAACAGATCTTACCCAAGATTGGAATACACATCATGGAAAGATTTTGCGAATGCAACTAGACGGTTCCGTTCCAGCAGACAATCCAAATCCCAATTCCTTAGTGTGGAGCACAGGGCATAGAAACATTCAAGGGATAACATATGGTAACAACCACATGTATGCAGCTGAACATGGTCCCAATAATGACGATGAAGTAAACCTTGTTATAAAAGGTGGTAATTACGGATGGCCCAATGTACAAGGATTCTGTGACCTTGAGCGTGAAAAAGCCTATTGTAAAGATTCCACTATTGTTGAGCCCCTTCGCGCCTGGACCCCGACAGTGGCTGCGGCTGGTTTAGAATATTACGCAGCTTCTACAATTCCGGAATGGAGAAACAGTCTTCTTCTTGCTAATTTAAAAGGGCAATCCATCCGAATTCTCCACCTGAACAATCAGGGTGAAAGTGTAGAATCAGAGCAGATTTATCTTTATAAGCAATTTGGTAGAATCCGGGATATTGCCGTAGGATCCGAAGGGGAGCTTTATTTGGCAACCAGTAATTTAGACTGGCATCCAGGACACCAACCCTGGATGTATGATGCACTGCCTACCGAAAAAGGCGATAGAATACTTAAAATTGAAGTAGCCAATCCCAGTATGGTTCGGCAGCTAGCTACGGTTAAAAATCCGCTGGAGCTAAGGGAAAACACAGAACCGGTTGAACTTCCTACGGAAAATTTTAATTTTAATGCTACAACAGAAGATCTTCAGCAGGGTCAAAAGCTATACATGACGCATTGTGCTTCTTGCCATCAACCGAATGGCGAAGGAAATATAGGGCAAATCCCTCCGCTGGTAAAAAGTGATTGGGTTTCGGGGAATATAAGCCGACTGATTGATATTACGCTACAAGGATTAAATATACCAATAATTGTAAACGGAATACAGTATGAAGGGGAAATGCCATCGTACCGCAATCTGGAAGATAGCGAGATTACAGCTATTTTAAACTATATTCGGATTGAATTTAGTGAAGCTAAAGGAAATATTGTTCCGGCAGACGTCATGCATCAACGAAAAAGCTTAAATTAAAAACATAAAACTTATGAAATACTTAAAAATCACTTTTATCGCACTTCTTATGGCTATTTTCCTTCCTAAAGCCTCCTTTGCTCAGGATTGGGCAGATTTAAATCGGTTTAGAGAGGCCAATTCAAAATTAAACGCTCCTACTGCAGATGAAAACCGCATTGTGTTTATGGGGAATTCCATTACTATTGGCTGGCAATCCGCAGATCCTGATTTCTTCTCCAATACAGCTTATATTAACAGAGGTATTAGCGGACAAACCACGCCGCAAATGCTAGTCCGGTTTAGACAAGATGTTATTAATTTGCAACCCAAAGTAGTAGTAATTTTAGCAGGCACCAATGACATTGCAGGAAATACGGGTCCATCTACAGTCGAAATGATACGCGATAACATCTTTTCTATGTGCGAAATAGCAAAAGCCAATGGGATTCAGGTAGTGATTTCATCAGTACTACCCGTATTTGATTATCCTTGGAAACCGGGGTTGGAGCCGGCAGAAAAAATCATTCAATTAAATACTTATTTAAAAGAATATGCCCAACAGAATAATTTGGTTTATCTGGATTATTTTTCGGCTATGGTAGATGAGCGCAAAGGTCTTCAAAAGGATTTAGGCGGTGATGGCGTCCATCCGAATAGAAAAGGGTATGATATTATGAAACCATTAGTATTGGGAGCTATAGACAAGGCCTTAAGTAAAGGATGATGGTATTATTCCCGAAGAAAGTTAAAATTTTAATAAACAAAATATCGTTACCTTTTTAGACCTTGAAAAGCGCTTTGGTCTCCATATTGATCCCCTTTAAAAATACAGCTCAATTTTTACCGGAATGCCTTACCTCCATTACTAAACAAACCTATCCGAATTGGGAAGTAATTGCCGTGGATGATCATTCTACTGATAATAGCAGAGCCATAGTAAATGCCTTTGCGCAAAAGCACCCTGAAATCAAAGTATTAGCCAATTTTGGTAATGGCATTATAACTGCTTTGCAAACCGCTTATAAAGTAGCCAAAGGGGAGTTTATAACGCGTATGGATTCTGATGATATCATGAAACCCAACAAATTAAAAATTATGGTGGATTCTCTGTTAGCCAAAGGAGAAGGGCATGTGGCAGTTGGGCAAGTGAAATACTTTTCTGAACATGGTATTAGTAATGGCTACGAGCGTTATGAAAAATGGTTAAATGCATTGATCAAAATCGGCGCTAATTACAGTGAAATTTACAAAGAGTGCGTTATTCCTTCTCCTTGTTGGATGACATACAAAAGCGATTTGGAGCAGTGTAATGCGTTTTATCCAAATCGATATCCGGAAGATTACGATCTCACATTCCGGTTCTATGAAAACAAATTGAAGTGCATTCCCTGCAATGAGGTATTGCATTTGTGGCGTGATTATGATACCCGAACCTCCCGAACTAGCGAGCATTACGCCCAAAATTACTTTCTGGATATTAAACTACACTATTTCCTTAAACTCGATTATGCTTACTCCAGACCCTTAGTAATATGGGGTGCAGGCAATAAAGGAAAATTCATCGCAAAAAAGCTAATAGATCAAAACATGGATTTTAATTGGATTTGTGATAATCCCAATAAAGTGGGTAAAAAAATATACGATAAAGAAATGCTTCATTTTTCTAAATTGAAGCATTTAAAAAATTCCCAAAATATTATTACAGTTGCCAATGCTGAAGCACAACAGTTTATTAAAAAACATCTGGAAGAATTAGGGCAAACTGCTATGAGAGACTATTTTTTCTTTTGTTGATTAGAGTCCATAAACATACGTTTTCTCCAGTAGTACACATAAGTTTCAACTTCAAATAGATAACAATAAACCCTAAATCCCTATATTTGGCAAATCAAAATTAGAAATGCAATTTAAATATCCGGAACTTCTTTGGGCTTTACTTGCGCTACTTATTCCTATTTTCATACATCTTTTTCAATT
>CAYTDS010000223.1:0-3710 GCA_964436555.1 uncultured Flavobacteriaceae bacterium
TTCCCTTCTTTTTGAATATTTGCTCATAACATTGGAATTTCAATGTGCAAATTTATAGTTATTCTATGTAAAAGAAACAAGGCAGTCTTAATTAAAATAGTATTGAGGCGTTTAAGGAGCAAAACTAACATCTACAAGCGTTATTGTATCTCTTGTTTAGCTTGCTGAACGTTAAGCCGTAATGCCATTAATCCGGCTATGATAAAAAAAACTCCCCCAAATAAAATTGCATTCACAGCATTTCCATTTAAAAAGTACTTGAAAATAGGTCCGAAACTTAAGGTTTGTATACCCATAGGTACCACGATCATCATGTTCAAAATTCCCATGTATACTCCTCTTCTTTCCTGTTTCACAATTTTAGAAACCATGGTATAGGGGATTCCCATCATTGCCGCCCAGCCAATGCCAAAAAGGACCATGGGGAATAAAATATAAAGTGGGTCATTGATATAAGGGATAATTAAGAGAGCTATTCCGGTTCCTAGCAAACTTAACACATATACAATTTTACCTCCGTATTTCAAAGTTAAAGGCACAAGGCCAAGAGCAACAACCATTGTGACGATGTTATATGTAGTGCTCATTTTGGCTGATTGGGCAGCCGCACTTGATGTATCCATCTCCATGGTAACGCGTAGTAAAGGAACAATAAATTGCCAATAAACAAAGAGTGCATACCATTGAAAGAGATAAACCAATGATAATTTCCACATGAATTTTGGCATATCTTTTATGGCACTAATAATTTCAATAATGGGAATTTTTAACCGCTCTCTCAAGGGTAAGGCGTTTTGTTCTTGGATTTCTTTTAATTGCGCCTCAGATGGCGGTATTTCTGGTGTTTTGAGCACGGACCATAAAATGGTGGTGACCGAAAGTACTGCTCCTATGAAAAAAGAATAATATAACCATTTCGGAATAGTCCCGACAGCTTCTATTGCCTCCCCGGAGCCAAACCAATCTTGAAATAAAAATATGGAAGAGGTTGCGAGTAATATGCCGGCACCTACAAAAAGACTCTGCATCTGATATCCTAAACTGAGTTGGTTCTCCGGTAATTTATCCCCCACAAAAGCCCTATAGGGTTCCATAGCCATATTATTACCTATATCCAAAATCCATAAAAGAAGTACTGCAAACCAAAGCACCGGACTCAAAGGAAAAGCAAATAAACAAAGACTGCCTATGATAGCTCCAATTAAAAAAAACGGCTTTCGTCTTCCCCATTTAGGAGACCATGTTTTATCTGAAATTGCACCTACTATGGGTTGAATAACAAATCCTGTGACAGGACCAGCTATGTTTAGAATTGGTAACATTTCTTCAGCGGCTCCTAAAAACAAAAAAATAGGATTGATTGCCGTTTGTTGTAATCCAAAACTGTATTGAATTCCCAAAAAACCAACATTCATATTCCAGATTTGCCAAAAACTCAATTGGGGTTTGGTAATTTTCATATTCTCGCAATTTTTTGGTGGTTAATTTAATTCTAATATAAAACAAATAGTAGTTACAATAGAATCTTCTATAGTTTTTGGCAAGTTTTTTTACGAAAACGATTTCAACATACTAGGAAATTTCGAAAAGAATATAATACGAAAATACAAGAGAAGTGCTCCTTGTTTTAGCTCTACCAAATTTATACCAACAGGAAGTTTTAATTCCTCAAAATTATTTATTTGAAATCCTATGAAGTACTTTTGTACTTAAAGCTTTTTTAATCTCTTTAAAACTTATCCCTGTAATGGATGTTCTTTTGACAAGGCTATTTCAAAAATTCAATATTCCGTTTTAATCCTGAAAATTTGGTTCGTTGTACAGCAGATTTGTGAAAGACTTTTTTAAAGACATCCTCAGTAATTTCTTCCCAATCTTTTTTGGACATTGAAAGTAATTCCGGCTTAGCATTAAACAAAGGTTCTTGGTGGGGTTTTGAAAAACGATTCCAAGGACAGATATCCTGACATATATCACATCCAAACATCCAATCATCAAACTTTCCTTGAAACTCAAAAGGAATCTCATTTTTTAGTTCAATTGTAAAATAGGAGATACATTTACTGCCATCGACCACGTACGGCTCTACAATAGCCTGAGTGGGACACGCATCAATACAAGCGGTACACTTGCCGCAATGATTGGTAACAGGACTGTCATATTCCAAATCCAGATCCACAATCAACTCCCCAATAAAATAAAAGGAGCCCACTTGTTGGGTTAATAAGTTACTGTGCTTTCCAATCCACCCCAAACCACTTTTGGCGGCCCATGCTTTATCCAAAACAGGAGCAGAGTCTACAAAAGCCCTCCCATTGACTTCACCAATTGCTTCGGTGATGAATTCTTGTAATTGTATTAATTTTGATTTTATGACATGATGATAATCTTCTCCGTAGGCATATTTGGAAATTTTATAAGCCTGCGGGTTTTGTTTTTCTGCTGGATAATAATTTAACAATAGAGAAATTACAGATTTAGCCCCATCCACTAACAAACGTGGATCTAATCGTTTATCGAAATGATTTTCCATATAGGTCATTTCTCCTTGACTATTTTGTTTTAACCATTTTTCCAAACGAGGTGCTTCCTCTTCTAAAAAATCGGCTTTGGAAATTCCACAAGATAAAAAGCCAAGTCGCTTAGCTTCTGTTTTAATTAACTGCGAATATGAATGCTTCTGGGCTATCATTCCTATCGCAAAATAAACTTTATAATAACCTCTTTGGGTTTTAAAGAAATTAGTGGATTTATTTCCACAGAATCATAGGTAGTAGTAAGCTTGTACTTTTTTATAATTTCGCTTATAGTCATTATCATTTCATACATTGCGAAATTGTTACCAACACACATTCTTGGACCTGCTCCAAAAGGAAAGTAGTAGTCCGAATTATCCTTTTTTGTGCTTAGATCAAAACGTTCCGGGATAAATTTATTGGGGCTGTCCCAAAAATCTGCATGTCTGTGAAGTTCATACATACTCATTAACCAAATGGTTTTCTTTTTAAAATTGTAACCGTCTATCATATCATCTTCCAAACTAACCCGATCAATAACATATACCGGGGGATACAAGCGCATGGCTTCTTCTATGCATTGTTTGGTAAAATTTAAATTTCCAAGAAGTTCCATCATATCATTATGATCAAAATCTGCATCTTTAATTTCTTGATACAACTTTTCCTGAACCGCCGGGTGTTTTGCCAAAAGAAACAGGGTGAAACTCAAAGCATTTGCGGTAGTTTCATGGCCAGCTGTAAAGAGAATCAATACTTCATCTATCAGTTGCTTTCTGGACATCCTGGTACCATCTTCATATTTCGCTTTTAAAAGCATATCCAATAAATCATCCTTGTCGTCATCTGAATCTATTCGTTCCTGAATTATAGTATTTAGAAGTGTCTGCGCTTCTTTGGAAAGCTCCAAATGTTTATTAATATCCCCTTTTATTTGAAACCACCATTTGAGGTAGGGTTGCCTCATTTCTTTAATGAGCATTTTCTGATTGGTTTCTGTTATATTTTGAAGTTTACGCATTCTGGAGCGAATGCCTCCTGTACTAAAAAGTGATTGAGCAACTACTTGAAATGCCAAATCGCCCATAATCGGAAAAATGTCTTGCTCTATATCTGACTTAATGCTAGTTAGCTCTTGCACAATTGCCTCGTGCATAATTAATAGCAGTCCCTCTAATTTTTTCTTATGAAATG
>CAYTDS010000224.1:0-3686 GCA_964436555.1 uncultured Flavobacteriaceae bacterium
TGTTTTAAATATTCAATTTCCTTGTCTTTGGATGAAAAGATTTCCTCAGGTTCTAGGGTATTTTCTACGAGTTCTTCCTTTTCATTTTCTAGCATTACCCTGTCTTCAGTAAGATTAGGGGTAAAAGAATAAGCAAAGGAAATTTCATGGGTTAGACCGAAGTTGTTGAAATTGTTGGTGAGCCCTTTTTCCATAGTGTAGCCGATGGAGATTCTTCTGTTAAGGTTAAAACCAACTCCCGCCGCAGCGCCGTAAAAGCTATCATAACCTCCCTGAATCCAGCCTAATTTAGGTAGGTCTAGAATTAGACTTCCTCCCAAAACCAATTCATCTTGCCCAACCGACCGTACTCTGGCTAAGGGCATTAATCTACCATTTTCAAAAATCCCTGAACCATTTTCAAACTGATGGGTATATTGCAAATGACCGGAAAAGGTTTTGTCCCTAAATTCACTTACAGATTCATTGGTTCTAAGGTTATAGTCAAATAGGTTTTCCGCAAATAAACCAAAGTCGAATTTGCCATAGGAGATATTGAATCCGGGTTGAAATGATAGTAACGAACTGTTCTGAAAACCACCTAGTAAAGGATCGTCTTCAATCGGGTTAGCTCTATTTCTGTCGAAACCGCTGTTGTAATAAGAAAGATTTGCACCAAAAGTAAAGTTACTTTTGTCACTTAGTTTTACACCATAGGCGTAGTTTGCTAACACACCAAAATTGGTAATAATGCCTACGCGTTGAGTATAAAGGCTAAGCCCTAGTCCAGTTCTATCACTAATTCTACCGCTATAACTCAAGAAATAGGTTTGGTTGTTATCATCAAAAGATACTGATTGGTTTCTATGTAAAAGATTAACATAGGACTTATCCTCCCTTACTGTGGAAAATGTTGGGTTAATTAAAAAGCGATTATACTTTAATAGGTTTTGTGCAGGCACATCATATGTAATGAATGGACTATCGTCTTGGGCATTGATTGTTGTCCAAGCTATAAAGGATAAAAGGAAGTAAAGGAGTCTTCTATGTAACATCTGGTTTTATCGTATAACGGTAATAGTACCTTGTTTCAACACTTCTCGGGCATTCCTAATTTTATAAAAGAATACCATATTTTGCTTAGGGAAGGCAGTTGAAGATTGAGGCCAGTTGTTTTGATAATCAAACTGATTGAAAACTTCAACTCCTTTATCATTGTAAATAGTAATATTGATTTCTGGATTTCTAGAGTATGTATTTGGTAGTATCCATAAATCGTTCACACCATCCCCATTAACTGTTATCACATTTGGCACTTTAAATGTATCTAGCAGGGAAGCAGTTATCTGTCTTGTTATTTCGCAAGTATCTATATTTGCAATTAGCAGATATGCCCCCTCTTCCTGTAGATTTATAGAGGAAGTACTACTTACAAGTTCATTATTGCTGTTGTACCAGCGGTAGGCTGTACCGCCACTAGCGGTTACTGTCCTAGAGCCTCCTTCCGGAAAAATAACTGTGGACGGGGAGTCTAGCGTTATCAAAGACTCATCCATTTCAGAGATAATAAGGTCATTTGAATTCAAAGGACATCCATTTTTAGAAATTACAAGTCTGTAGGTTCCAGGAGCTGTAATGTTTAATTGTGTAGCGGTAGAGTTTAAATTTGTCCCATTATAGAACCAATCGAATGTCTCTCCGGCAAGGTTGGTAGTTGTGCTTATGGTGATTGGATCTAAAGAATTACAAGTTATTGTACTGTTGCTGCTGATGGTAAGAATTTCATTCACCAATAACTGTACAGGAAGGGCATTAGAGGTTGTATTAAAGGCATCTAAAATGGCTTCCACAGTATAGTTACCATTTGTGGTGATTTCTGTCAAGCTTAGGTTTTGAGATGTTGCACCGGGTACAGCGATACCATCTTTTCTCCATTGATAGTTAAAACTCGTGAGTAGGTCTGTAGTAGCCTCTATGACACTTCCATTACCAAGTATCGCATTTATAGTGGTTACACCAAGAGCAATATCTGTATTGGAACATGAGGCATATGGAGTTAGGTAGTCAATTTCTATTTGAAAAGACGATGGCGCAGCTATATCGGTAACTTGTGAATTTTTAAATGTTGTTGTACATGCCCCCCCAGTAAGAGTTACTTGGGCATAATAAGTTCCAACCTGATTCGTATTTAAAGTATTGGCTGTTGCTCCCGGGATTTGGGTTCCGTTTCGAAACCATTGATAAGTCACCCCTGGTTCGGAAGATGTTACGCTTAAGCTTTTAGTAGTCCCGGGAAGGAGCACTAATGCGGCTTCATTATTACGAGTTACCACAAAGTCACCGGCATTTGTTATGATTATGGGCGCTGAACGTTCTAAGCAAGTTCCTGGACCAACTATTTCTACTTGGTAGTCTCCTTCAAAATCTGGTGTTGATGCATCTACTGTATAGGTATCATTGTTTATAGTGGGCGTAGTTATAGCAAGCCCATCTTTAAACCAGGTATAGGTTAAGCCCTGACCCGTTATGGTGCTTACTAAATTTATAGTTTCACCAGCGCACAAAGCTGTTTTAGAGGGGGTATTTATGCCAATACCTAAACTGTTTCCTAGAGTAACCGTAATGTCGTTAGATAAAGTGTTAGCCGACCCCGAGCAAATAGAACCATAGTCGAGCTCTACGTGATACATTCCCGCTTGGGAAACAGCAAGAGAGGGACCTTTCTCTGTTAGAAGCGTACCGCTTCTATACCAATTATACTGATAGGTATTTGCATTAGGAATATTATGTGCCTCAAGGGTTGTAGTATTCCCATTGCAGATTTCCAGAGTTCCGCCGGGAGGGATGTTTCCGCTCCCATCTTGACTAATTAACAGTGGAGAACTAAAATCTATAAAATACATGGGGAAGGGATCTGATGGAGCCCCTGTTATTGCTGGGCTTGTACTTCTTACCCTCATCCGATAGCCTTCACCACGAGTTGTAGTGGGGAGATTAAAGGAAAAGTTGAAGTTGAAAGTTGTGTTTTTGGTATTGTCGCTTGCCAGTTCCACAGGGCTACTAAAACTACCATTGGCATCGGAAAGCTCCAAAATGAATACGTTATTGCTATTTACTAATGGAGTATTCCACGTGAAATCAACAAAGTACTCATTAAAACTAGCAGAGGCACACGCCGCCGACCAAATTGAAAAACCAGGCTGGTTTGGGTTATCTGCGGGTGTTGGTTTGTTTAGGGTTTGGGATATAAGAGCACTTATTCCCAATAAGAAGAACAATACTGCAAGGATTGATCTATTTTGAATTAGACTTAGTTTCATAATTGCCATTTGTTAATAGTTATACACGTTTTTTTGTTTAATTCAATTGGGTTGATAAACATGTTTGAACGTCTGTATTTCTATTTCGCTATTTATAGAGTCCTCTTGGGGGGTTCTGGGCACCTATATTTAACAACAAAAATGTATTTTAAATCCGTTGAACGGAATTTTATGTTGTCTTATCGGTAAAAATTGTTGTGAAAGGCATTTATTAGATAGTGAATTCTTTTAGTTTTAGGTGGTTACTGCAATTTTCCTAAATTTGTGCCTCAAATAATACACCATGAGTGAAGCGTCAAGATCGCTTAATTTTATCGAGCATATAATAGAAGAAGATTTAGCGGCCGGATTCCCTAAGTCTAAGTTGCGATTTAGGTTTCCTCCTGA
>CAYTDS010000225.1:0-3686 GCA_964436555.1 uncultured Flavobacteriaceae bacterium
TTAACTCTGGAATAGGTTTAAGATAAAGCTGAGATTATACCCAACGAACCTGGGCAGGTAATGCTGCCAAGGGATGCTAAAACAGCGCATTGGAGTTTCTACGGTTTCTTTTTCTAACCATTTTGGTATTGGAATTAAAACCAAAATCTAGTATTAATTTAGAATAATAGCCCCTTTTATTCGTAAACAAAATTTACGAATGAAAACACCTATTTTCAAAACACTTGCCTTTCTTGGGTTAGCAATTTTCGCTCAAGCCCAAGAACAAATTCCCGATTCACTCGAGGGAAGTAAAATCACCTTAGATGAGGTGCTGGTATCTGCTATTAGAGTTACAAACCAGAGCCCTATTACGTTTTCCAATCTGACGAAGGAGCAGATAAAACCCCGAAATTTGGGGCAAGACATTCCTATTTTAATGAATTTCTTACCTTCTGTGGTAACAACCACAGATGCCGGTGCCGGAGTAGGCTACACTAGCATCCGTGTACGGGGTAGTGACGCGACCAGAGTAAATGTAACCATTAACGGAGTACCGTATAACGACTCAGAATCGCATGGTACCTTTTGGGTAAATATGCCCGATTTTGCTTCCTCTACAGAAAGTTTGCAATTACAACGGGGAGTAGGTTCATCTACCAATGGTGCCGGTGCCTTTGGGGCGAGTATTAATGTGCTTACGGACGCTGTATCGGAAGAGGCATTTGGCCAAATTTCTTCCTCTATTGGAAGTTTTAACACCCTTCGGAACAATCTGAAGTTTAGTACAGGACTATTAAATGGGCAATTTGAAATTTCCGGAAGATTGTCAAAGATTAATTCAGATGGGTATATTGATAGAGCATCTTCCGATTTGGATTCCTACTTTTTACAGGGAGCGTACAGAAAGGGAACTACTTTGGTTAAAGCGTTGCTTTTTGGAGGGCATGAAATTACATATCAGGCATGGTATGGGATTGATGCCGAAACTCTTGCTACGGACAGGACATTTAATCCTTCCGGAATCTATACAGATGAAAATGGGAATACCCGGTTTTATGAGAATGAGGTAGATAATTACAAACAAAATCACTTTCAGTTGCTTTGGAATGAACAGGTAAATGAAGATTGGAATACCAATTTGGCGCTGCATTACACCCGTGGAAGAGGGTATTTTGAGCAGTATCGTGAAGATGATAATTTTGCAACCTATGGTTTTGAGCCCATTACTGTGGATGGGAATTTAGTAAATACGACCGACCTGATTCGGCGTAGATGGCTGGATAATGATTTTTATGGAACTACCTTTTCTGCTAACTACACCAAAAGCAATTGGAATGTAATTCTTGGTGGGGGTTGGAACAGGTATGTTGGTGATCATTTCGGAGAAATCATTTGGGCACGTTTTGCAGGAAATAGCGCTATCCGGGATCGCTATTATGATGACACCAGCACAAAATCTGACTTAAACACCTTTGCGAAAGCCACCTATACTTTAAGTAAAAAATGGAATCTTTTTGGTGATCTGCAATTCCGTCGGGTGGGGTACACAGCTAATGGGGAAGATACAGGTCTGGTGGATGATACCTTTAATTTTTTTAACCCTAAAGCCGGACTTACCTATAGCTTTAATGACACAAATAAGCTATACTTGTCTTATGCGCAGGCCAATAGAGAGCCTAACAGAAATGACTATGAAAACGGAAGTCCAAGACCGGAAAGATTACATGATTTTGAATTGGGCTGGCGTCATATTTCAGAAAAGGTCCAACTCAACACTAACGCCTACTATATGCGATATAAAGACCAACTGGTGCTTACCGGAGAATTAAACGATGTTGGTGCTCCATTACGTGCCAATGTTGGAGATAGTTATCGCCTTGGATTGGAAGTAGATGCCCGGGTGCGGTTAGGAGAACACTTTGTTTTAACACCTAACATTGCACTTAGCACTAATAAAAACCTTGATTTTCTTTTTGGAAGGGATGGTGTCTTAACTAATTTAGGGAACACCAACATTGCTTTTTCACCTAATTTTATAGCTGCAAACGGACTTACCTATTTGCCAAAGGAGAACCTGCAGTTTTCGTTGCTTACTAAGTTTGTAGGAAAACAGTTTATGGGCAACATAGACGCTCAAAGTTCTGTATTGAATGCCTATTCCCAAACTGATTTTAATGTACAATACGAGGTACAGACCAATTCCTTTGCCAAGAGTATTGTATTTTCAGGGTTGGTAAACAACGTATTTAATAAACTCTATGTCTCCAATGGCTACTTTTTTACTTATGATGATGATTTTAGTACCCCGGACACCATCACTACTATTGAAGGCGCGGGATATTATCCTCAGGCCGGAATTAATTTTTTGGTGGGAGCCACGGTAACGTTTTAGGTTGAAAATGTAGAACATTAAAAACCCCCTATGCCGGTTATGGCGTGGGGGGTTTTATTTATAGTAGTTATAATGTTTAGAATTGTTATCGCGTTAGGGATTGTAGTGAAAATCCTTTTTTAAAGTTTTTAGCCTTAAAAAAGATTGCAACAAAAAGCCCGACCCTTGTGGTAACGCAAAAAATAGATATTTTAAAACTGCAACTGCAGCTATAATTTAGTCAACCGGGTATAAAACAAAAAAGGCGAGCATTTTTCTGCTCACCTTCTAGGTGTAATCTATAAATTATGGCTTATGCCAAATCAAAACGATCAAGATTCATTACTTTGGTCCAAGCCGCTACAAAGTCGGTTACAAACTTATCCTGAGCGTCTGCTGAACCATAAACTTCTGCAAGCGCACGGAGTTCAGAGTTGGAGCCAAAAATAAGATCAACCCGGGTACCAGTCCATTTCACTTCACCCGTAACTCTATCCCGCCCTTCAAACACATCTTGTGCATTTGAGGTAGCTCTCCAAGTAGTGCTTAAATCAAGCAGATTTACAAAGAAATCGTTCGTAAGCGTTTCAGATTGTCTTGTAAAAACACCGTGTTTGGAGTGTCCAAAGTTGGTGTTTAGCATACGCATACCACCTACAAGTACCGTCATCTCTGGTGCTGTTAAGTTCAAAAGCTGAGCCTTGTCAACCAACATTTCCTCGGCAGAAGCTTTATGAATAGGCTTGTAGTAATTGCGGAATCCATCGGCAGCTGGCTCCAATACTGCAAATGATTCTACATCAGTTTGTGCTTGGGTGGCGTCTGTTCTTCCCGGAGTAAACGGTACTGTTATGGTCTTGCCCGCTTTTTTAGCTGCTTGCTCTATTCCTACACTACCGCCCAGTACAATGAGGTCTGCAAGAGATACTTGTTTTCCACTTACCTGAGTACTATTGAATTCTTTTTGTATTCCTTTCAAAGTATCCAATACGTTGGCTAATAGTCCGGGGTGATTAATTTCCCAATCCTTTTGGGGAGCTAGGGCAATTCGCGCACCATTGGCACCACCACGTTTATCTGAACCTCGGAAGGTAGAGGCGGAAGCCCATGCCGTTGATACTAATTGCGATACAGCCAGGCCGGACGCAAGAATTTTACCTTTTAAAGTGACTACATCGGCATCTTCAATAAGTTGATAGGTAACGGCAGGTACCGGATCTTGCCAAATTAATTCCTCCGAAGGAACTTCCGGGCCTAAATAACGGCTTATCGGCCCCATGTCTCTGTGGGTTAATTTAAACCATGCACGAGCAAAGGCATCTGCGAATTCTTC
>CAYTDS010000226.1:0-1067 GCA_964436555.1 uncultured Flavobacteriaceae bacterium
ATAATACTGGCTTACCTATTTACTAGGCTTCTAAACCTTTTTTAGTTTATTTATCTTTAATTGTAGTGTCATAACAGTGTATTGTCATTAAAAAGACATCAATGTTTTGGAATTAGTTAAACTCCTGATTCTGTAACACCTCAGATTTTATGTTTTTTATTGAATTCAGCCTATCTCGGATTGATCATAACAATTGTCACAATTTTTCTTCTATGTAAAATCCATTATTAAAACTTATTCCTTCATTAAAATTGTTACTATAATTGCGACAACTTATGAAAAGAAAAGAGTCCCAAATATTAATTTTTAAATTGCTAATTTTAATGTCTAGATGGCATTACTTTTATAAAATATCCTCAGGCTTAAATCTCAATGAACAAACCCCCATTAGATTATGAACTTTTTTTGAACTATCCCCCGATTTACTGTGTATTGCCGGCTTTGATGGTTATTTTAAAAAAATAAATACGGCGGTTTCAGAAGAACTGCAATACACCCCTATGGAACTCTATTCAAGGCCAATTAATGATTTTGTTTATAGTGAGGATAAGGAAATTACCAAAAAGGTAAGAGCAGACCTTACCCAATCGAAAGCACTTTTTCATTTTGAAAATAGGTATGTTAGGAAGAATGGGGAAATCATTTGGCTATCATGGACCTCGTACCCCGTGCCAAAAGACCGGATTATCTTTGCTATAGCCAAAAACATTACCCATAAAAAAAGATTGGAAGAAGTCAGGAATAGGATGCTGGCCAACTTTACAAATATGAACAGGGATTTAAAACAATTCAACTATACAACATCTCATGATTTACGATCCCCAGTAAATAGTTTATTGTCCTTATTTGAATTGATTGAGGTTTCTAAAATAACCGATACAGAAACTCTGGAACTAATTGACTACATAAAGCTTGCTGGGAACCAGTTAAAAGGAACCTTAGATAAATATGTGGATAGCTTAAATGAAAAGCACCGTGATAGTGCCGTTTTAGAAGCGGTTAGGCTCAAAGATAGTTTGCACTAATCTTTTAACCATTAAATCTTAGAATATGAAAAAATCAGAAAA
>CAYTDS010000226.1:1167-3679 GCA_964436555.1 uncultured Flavobacteriaceae bacterium
GAACTGGAACAACGTTTTGAAATGGGCTGGAAACTTAAAAAGGGTGAAGTAAAGTATAATGGTAACAGTAGTTGGGACGGAATCCAATAATTAATTTTAATAACGAAATAAAAAAATGAAAAAGCAAGAAGAATTACTCAAAAATTTTCAAACTGAAGAACTGGAAAAAAGATTTGAAATGGGATGGGTTGGCAGCGTGAAAGTTGGTGCGAAATACGAAAAATTGGAATATAACGCTACGTTCAACATACAATGATTTTGATTTGATTTTTTAGAAATTGTGAGGGGCACCATGCCCCTTATTTTTTAGTTTGTGGAATACCTCAATTTATACCAATTATACCAATGGCATGTATTTTGTTCAACATCAACGAAAGGATTTATAAAACTAAAGACTGTACATGAAAACTACATTATTATATATATATATTGTTCCGTTTTTTACAATGGCTCAAACAGTTTTTAAAGGTATAGTTCTAGACGAAAGCACAAAAGAGCCAATTGAATTTGTAGATGTTATTTCTAACAGAAACTATACAATATCTAATAATGACGGGCAATTTGAAATAGAAATTGATAGTAACCGAATTGACTTCCAAATGCTTGGATATGAAAAAATTTCAAAAAAGGCCAACCACCTCAAACTATCCGGGGATACGATACTTCTGAAAAGTAAGTTTGTCGAACTGGATGAGGTTGTTGTGACCAATAAAACTTTTCCATTAGGGGACTATATAAAGATAGGTGGCAACTATCCTTTTGAATCTTTTTCGGAGGCTTTTTTCCTGCGCATGCTCTTAAAAAAAAATGACACTATACAAAAATTACAGGACATAAGTGGTCTAATTAGAAGAAAGCAACTGCTTGCGACAGAGGAAAAACCAAAACCCAAGAATAATGTTGAGGTTCAGATCACTAATATGAGAAGAGCAGTTCGGAAAGAAGATGAAATTTATTTTGAAATGTGGGGTTTTGACCAAATGGACAAAATGTTTTCATCAATTGCCATGAGTCCAAAATTGTATGACTTTGGGAAAAATACTTCTCTGGATAAGAATTTAACGAAACTTACTTTCAAAGCAAAATCCTTACAGCATAATCTATCAGCATACGGTCACTATGTTATAAATTCTTCGGATAAGGCGATTCAAGATTTTTATCTTATTGACCCTAACCCTGCGGATTCTTATGAAGAAAACTCAGACGTAAAGTATAGAACTATCTTTTTTGAAATGAATATTAATTACAAAAAAGATATCAATGATAACCAATATTACATGGATAAGGCAAAAATTAATGCCACTGTAGAACTTTTTGATAAGGACAATCTTAAAAATGAGCCAATAATTTACAATGCCAGCTATATTTGGTTTGGATTAAATCGCATAGATTATACAGTAAAGAGGAATGTATCCAGCAGTAAAGATGTATTCAAACTTGATTTTCCATATAATGATTCTTTTTGGAAAGGGCAGAATATTCTTCTGCTTACAGATGAAATGCAATCATTCCTCAATAGTTTACCTAAATTGGAAAATCGAGCAAAATTTAAAATTGGTTCTAAATAAACTGTTGTCTAAATTGGTTCTAAGATGTCTGGTGGTCAGTTATTTGAAAAATATAAGAATAATCTGATAGAATATATAGCCGATTTGAAAATCCATCCCAATCTAAAAAAGGAAATCGGGAGCATTGATTTTCTTGAACAGAATCCTCCTTTTTACTTATATTATCCACTTCTTTTTTCAGTAAAAGGGAATATTTCTGAAGGCAAACTAAATAACCTTTGTATTGCTGGTTACCTTTACTATCAATCAACACTTTTCTTGGATGAGCTAGTTGACGGTGAGGATAGTTCTTATTTGATATTGGCTATGATATGTCAAGAGGAAGCCATTAAGATTCTGACCACAATCTTTAGCATTAATTCTGATTACTGGCAATTATGGAACAAAAGACGAAATGAATTTTTCCTGGCGATAAAAATCGAAAGGAAAATAAGAGGCTCATCCAAAGATATCTCAAAGAAAGAGTACGAAGAATTGGCTGACTACAAGTCTGCTTTCGGAAAAGCTGCCATAGATTCATTATATATTTTGGACAAGAAACTGTATAAATTGTACTATGAAAGGCTCATCAGATCTCATAGATACTTTTCCGTTGCTTTTCAAATCAATGATGACATTTTAGATTTCAATGAGGATTATGAAAATCGTCAATTCAATTGGGCTGTACAACATGCTATTAAAGAATACAACTCTAATTTTGAGGATATTGGAAAACTTAAGAAGATATTTTATATCAATGGAACCGCAAAACTCCTTTTTCTGCAGGCATTAAGTTATTTGGACCTATCCTATTATGGAAGTGATGCAAATAAATGTTCCATTATGGAAACAAGAGATAAAGGTATTAAAACAAAAACTCCAGAATTCAATTAAGGAAATTGAAAACTATTTGGAAGTATTGTCCGCAGAGGTTTCACTAGTGCAGGTATTGGTCTGTTTTTAGT
>CAYTDS010000227.1:0-3669 GCA_964436555.1 uncultured Flavobacteriaceae bacterium
AGTAGTCAGTAATGCAACCATTAACAAGCAACTAAAAATATTGAAATGAAGACGGTTTTAAAATTAGAAGAACTGCTTATGTTCGCCCTTGGAATCTATCTTTTTTCTTTGCTGGAATATTCATGGTGGTGGTTTGTGGTGCTGTTCTTAACCCCGGACATTGGGATGTTGGGCTATCTTTTTGGGAATCGAATAGGTGCAGCCAGCTATAATTTGTTTCACCATAAGGGCCTTGCCATAGTATTTTACCTTGTCGGCATTTATCTTTCGGTATCTTTGTGGCAGCTGATAGGAATTATATTATTTTCTCACGCTTCTTTTGATCGTATTATGGGCTATGGCTTAAAATATGATAAGGGATTTAAGTTTACGCATTTGGGGGAAATAGGACAAACGAATAAATGATATGCTGGAAGCTTTTTTGGGTCTTCTTTTAGGGGCCATACTTATGTATTGGATTTTTTCCTTTTTTCGATCTAAGAAAAGCAAGGAACTTACCGAGCATCAATCTGTGATATTATTGGAAAAGATACGCAGTGTCTGTAAACTAATTTCGGTAGAAGGGGACTTCGCTGAAATCTATCGCTACGAAAATACAAAAGAACGCTTTTTAAGTCTGGTAAGTAGCAGGAAAAAGGCATTAATCATCATCAATGCAAAGGCGCACATAGGGTACGACCTTAAAAAGGTATTTATGCATGCCGACACGGGAAAGAAAAAAATTATACTTACCAATTTTCCCGAGCCTGAAGTGCTTTCTATAGAGCCGGATTTGCAGTTTTATGACATTCAGAATGGAATGTTCAATTCCTTTTCCCCGGATGATCTTACCTCATTAAATCAGGAGGCAAAAAAACACATCCGGGAGAAAATACCCCAAAGCGGATTAATGCTTACGGCCAGAAAAGAAGCACTACAGGCTGTGCTTTTAATAGAAAAAATTGTGGAGACCATTGGCTGGAAACTAGATTACTCAGCCTTGGAAATAAGCAATCGTGAAAAACAGATTTTAGAAAACTAACCTTCAAAAAACGTAAAAAAAATGAAAAAAGAAATCCTTATTACCCTATTTTTGACCATCACCCTATTTAGTTACAGTCAAGATAAAAACATTATGAAAGAATTTGATTCCAATTTTGCACACAACGTCTATTTCTGGTTAAAAAACCCGGATAGCGCAGAAGACAGAGCTAAGTTTGAAACTTCTCTAAAAAAGTTTTTAGGGAGTTCCAAATATGCCAAAACAGGATTTATTGGTGTCCCACCAAAAGCAACCCGTGATGTAGTCGATGGCTCTTTTACGTATTCCATGGTTGTTACCTTTGATTCGGCTGCTTCGCAAGAAGCCTATCAAACAGAGGATGTACACTTAACTTTTATTGAAGAATCGAGCAGCCTCTGGAATAAAGTGATTGTATACGATGCTATTGGTATTTAAATCCTGAAGATGGTTTCTTACCGTTTAGCAGATAAAGCCGATTACTTAGAAATTGCAAAACTACATGCCCGTAGTTGGCAGGAAAATTACCGTGGTTCATATAGTGACTATTTTTTGGATCATGAGGTGAATCAAGATCGAGTTGAGGTATGGGAAAAGCGGTTGACTTCCCCGGCGGCAAATCAGTTTACTGTATTAGCTTATAAGGATGGGAAACTTGTGGGATTTGCCTGTGCTTTTTTGGATGCCGATCCTGAATATGGTACATTAATTGACAACCTACACGTTTCAAAAGAAGCCAAAGGCAAAGGTATTGGGAAAGAATTGATCCGTAAAGTCGCAGCCAAATCGGTTGAAAATAACCCACTATCCAAAGTCTATTTATGGGTTTTAGAGGCCAACACCAAGGCCTTTGAATTTTATATCCATTTTGGAGCATTGCACCTAGAAACTACTCTTGCCGATGATATTGGAGATAAGGTCGTTTCTGTTTGCCGCATGGTTTGGGAAACTCCTACCAACCTTATAGCTTCGTAAAAAAGGCAGGGCTATGAATATCGAAGAATTCCGTAATTATTGTCTAGCCAAAAAAGGGGTGACTGAAGAATTTCCCTTTGATGAAAGCACCTTGGTCTTCAAGGTCATGGGAAAGATGTTTGCTTTGACTTCATTGGACCGAATTCCTTTGCAAGCCAGTTTAAAATGTAATCCGGAAAGAGCTCTGGAGCTGAGGGAGATTTATGATGGCAGCATTACAGGCGCATATCATATGAATAAGACACATTGGAATACGCTGCATCTGGAGGAAAACCTACCCCCAAAATTAATTCGGGAATTAGTAGACCACTCCTATGATTTAGTCGTAGCCGGGTTAACCAAAAAGTTAAGGACACATTTGGAGGGCTTATAAGGATTGCTATGATATCTTTGTACTTATAGCAACCCTTTACAGTTGAAACGTTTCAAATGGTAGATCCCATTTCTTTTTATAGACAGCAAGTAGAAATCCATTCTACACGTCTTACCAAACTTAAAGAGCAACTTTATGGCTCCAGTATGCTACGTTTACTGGTATTTCTTCTGGTGTTTTTTTTAATGTATTTTACATTTGGGAACACCAAATTGGTTTTGGGCACTCTTGTAGCAGGAGTTGCTCTTTTTCTATTTTTGGTTTCCAGACATACCGGGCTGCAATATCTTCGTAATAAGACCAAGGCACTTATCGATATTAATACAACAGAACTTGAGGTACAAAACCGCCGTTTTCATCATTTACCGGAAGGAAATAAGTTTAAAGATTCCGTCCATTATTTTAGTCAGGATATTGATTTGTTCGGTCGTGGCTCTTTTTATCAATATATCAATCGCACCGCTTTACCTAATGGGAGTGATACCTTGGCAGCCTTGTTTACGGAAAATTCAATAAATCATATTGTCGAGAAACAGAAGGCGATTCAGGAAATGAGCAAACTCCCTGAATGGCGGCAGGAGTTTTCCGCTGTAGCTTCTCTGGTCCATACCACAACGGAGACAGCTGCTATTATCGTATGGTTGGAAAAGTATACATCCTTTGTACCTAGGATTATAAAATACGTTCCTCTCATTTTTTCAGTAAGCTCCGTGGGAATTTTTACACTGATTTTCTTTTCCCTCGTGCCCGCTTCTTTACTTCTTGTTTGGCTTTTAATAGGCCTCAGCTTTTCCTTTTATTTCTCCGGAAAGATTGTCAAATTAGCGGCTTACACCGGGAAGATTCAAAGTACGTTTGGGCAATATCAGCAGTTGATATTGCAATTGGAAGGTATCGAATTTCAATCTTCTTTGTTAAAAGAAAAACAACAACAGCTCATCCAAGCAGAAAAGAAAACTTCTACAGTGCTTAAGACGTTTGCTGATTTACTCCATACGTTGGACCACAACAACAATATGCTCTATGCCATCTTTGCCAACGGACTTTTTCTCTATGGCTTGCGTACAGCATATAACATTGAAAAATGGATTGAGGAACATGGAAAATCAACCCAAAAATGGTTTGATACGGTTGCTTTTTTTGATGCGTATAATAGCCTGGGAAACTTTGCCTTTAACCATCCCGAATATACTTTTCCGGAAATTAGTGATGGTCCGGCGGTGCTAAAGGCGACGCAAGTTGGACATCCCTTATTGTCGCCCGAAAAGGGTGTTCTTAACGATATTCATATTGATAAAGAGCAATTCTTTATCATCACAGG
>CAYTDS010000228.1:0-3663 GCA_964436555.1 uncultured Flavobacteriaceae bacterium
ACCTTAGCTATTGGGAATATAAAACCTGGTTGTCTCATATAGACTATACCATTGTGGGCAGCGGTATCGTTGGTCTTAACTGCGCCTTGCATTTAAGGAAACGGTTTCCCAAAGCTAAGATTGTGGTCTTGGAGAGAGGTATCTTACCACAAGGGGCAAGTACCAAAAACGCAGGCTTTGCCTGTTTTGGAAGTATTTCGGAAATTTTGGCCGATTTAAAATCTAATTCTGAAGAGGAGGTAAGGCAATTGGTACAGCAACGTTGGGATGGTATTCAATTGCTTAGAGCTACTCTTGGAGATAAGAATATCGGCTTTTTGAATTATGGCGGACATGAAGTTTTTTTAAAGGAACAGGAATTGTTGTTTACAAACTGCTGCGAGAAATTGGAAGAAATTAATCAACTATTAGAACCTATTTTTAAGACGGCGCCCTTTCAATTGCAATCTAACCGCTTCAACTTTAGTAAAATTCAGCCAAATTACATCACTCATAAGTTCGAATCCCAAATAGACACCGGGAGGATGATGCTGTCTTTATTGAATTTAGTTCAGAAAAAAGGTGTTTTACTTTTTAATGCAATTACCGTGGAGGAATTTACAGAAAAGGGAGATCATGTTCTGGTAAAGACAGATCAATTTGAGTTCAAAACGCAAAGACTTATAGTGGCTACCAATGGTTTTGCCTCCCAATTAATAGCCGAAGACATTATGCCGGCAAGGGCGCAGGTGCTAATTACGAAACCTATAGAGAATTTGGCTATTAAAGGTACTTTTCATATTGATGAAGGGTATTATTATTTTAGAAATATTGAGAACAGAATTCTTTTTGGAGGAGGTAGAAACTTGGATTTTGAAGGAGAGCGGACAACAGAATTTGGTCAAACGCAACGTATTCAGTGTAAACTTGAAGAACTTTTGCACCAGGTAATACTACCAAACATGCCATTTGAAATAGAACAAAGATGGAGCGGGATTATGGGAATTGGCTCTGATAAAAGTCCCATTGTTAAACAACTTTCCAATTCCGTGTATTGTGGGGTGCGAATGGGAGGAATGGGAATTGCCATAGGCAGCCTGATTGGCAAGGAGCTGGCAGGACTAGTATAAATGCCCTAATAATGAATTAATGACTATGGAAGTATCCTTAAAACAACAACTTTATAACTTTTGTCTTGATTTTATAGACGGTCGCATAGGTCGGATTAAAACTAATATGTTAGATATAAGGGAATCCTTGGATGAAGAAACAAAAAGTAGCGCAGGAGACAAACATGAAACAGGAAGGGCAATGCTGCAAATAGAATTGGAAAAATCCGGGAATCAGCTTGCGGAAGCGGAATTAATGAAAAATGTATTGGAAAAAGTGGGGATAAAACACCAATCCGAACAAGTGGGTTTGGGGAGTTTAGTGCACACTTCAAAAGCGATTTATTTTTTGGCGATTTCTGCCGGAGAATTTAAAACAGATGATATAAAGGTATATTGTGTATCCCAAAATACACCCATAGCCCAAATTCTATGGGGAAAATCCGTAGGGGAGATTGTAGTTTTCAATGGAGAAAAGATAACATTATTAGAAATCTTCTAATTTAGTCTTATAGCCTTGCTATCATATCTATAAGTTTATCCTTTGTTATTGGTTTAATGATGTAGTCTGTCACAGCACTAATGGTTTTTGCTTTTTCTATATCGTCCGGGGAAATAGAAGAGGAACAAATATAGATGGTTATTTTTTTTCCTATTTTAGGATTTAAATTGGTAAACGCATCCAAAAATTGCCACCCATCCATAATAGGCATGCTCAGATCCAGAAGAATAATTTCCGGTAAAATATCTTCTTTACCCTTATTTTCAGCAAGGAACTCTATGGCATCTAAACCATTGCCAAAAATCCGAATTAACTGTACAAGGTTGGTTTGCGCAATAGTTTTTTGGGTCAGGTAAATAAAGGTTTCGTCATCATCAATAATGGTTAGTTTTTTTGTTGTGCTCATCGGGGTGGGTTTTTAAATTCAATAAAAAAGGTGCTACCCTTGTCCGGAATACTTTCTGCCCAAATTTTTCCGTCAATTGCTTCTACCTGTGTTTTGGTCATAAACAAACCAAATCCCTTAGCATCAGGATGCTTATGAAATGTTTTCCTAATTTTAAAAAGGTTTTTCTGATGTACGTTTAAATTTATGCCTAAGCCATTATCTTTCACGGATAAAAGGACGGCATTGCCTAAGTCTTTTGTTTTTATAGTTATTTTCGGGTTACGGTTGGGCGATTTATACTTTAAGGCATTACTTATTAAGTTAGTGAAAATACTTTCTAAATACTTTTGAGGACAATAAAAGTAAGGCGCACCACTAAAATCTGATGTAATCACTGCTCCATACTGTCCTATTTGGGATTCAAAACCTATTAGTACTTTGTCCAAACTTGCTTGGGGCTCAACCTTATCTAATTTTAACTTGGTGTCCTGTTTTACCTGCAATGATTCTACTAATTCATTAAAAATCTCCATTAAATGATTCACTACCGGTTTTACCTTTACCAAAGCCTCAACTTTATCTTCTAAGTCCTTGCTTTGTTCAATATAATCTACCAGCATGGATATATTTACTAATGGAGCTCTTAAATTGTGGGAAACTATATTGCAGAAGTCAACCAATTGTGTGTTTTTATCTGCCAGAGCTTTAGTATATTTTATTAATTCTTCTTCCGATTTTTTTCGGTTTGTAATGTCCGACCGGATCGCAAGATATTGAAAAGGGATTCCATCTTCATCTAAGAACGGAACGATTGTGGTATCTACCCAATAGTAAGTACCATCCTTGGCTTTGTTTTTGAGCTCGCCCTTCCATATTTTGCCTGCGATAATAGTGGCCCATAAATCCTTGATAAACTCTTTGGGATGATAACCGGAATTTATGATACGGTGGTCTTTTCCCAATAACTCTTTTCTGCTGTATTTAGAAATCTTGCAGAAATTATCATTTACATATTTAATGATTCCCTTTCGGTCTGCAATAGCTACAATGGAAGAGGCATCCAAAGCGAATTTATAATTTGAGACTTCTTTTAAACTCTCGGTTAAAGCTTCTTCTGATTCTTTTATTCGGGTAATATCAGTGCGAATAGCAACATACTCCCTAGGTGTGCCATCATCATTAAAAAAGGGGATAATGGTCATATCTATCCAGTAGAAACTACCATCCTTAGCCTTATTTCTCATCTGACCCCTCCAGATATTCCCAGCTATTATGGTTTCCCATAGGTTTTGGATATAGGCCTTGTCATGGTGGCCGGAATTAAGTTTACAATGATCCTGACCTATAATTTCTTCTCTACTGTATTTGGAAATTTGGCAGAAATTATCGTTCGCATAGGTAATAATGCCCTTTGGATCGGTAATCACAACGATTGTAGATTCATCCAAGACATATTTATAGTCAGCAAGATATTTCATATACCATTTTTTGAGATTCTGTTTTAAAAGTTGAAACTATCACAAACTGGAGATAAGTTGGTATGGTAATTCAAAAAAGTTATATCACTTTTTTGTAAAAAGTTACTGAACAGGGCTTATTGCAATATAAAAAATAAGTAAGTTTATCTAGCTATTTTTTACAAAATATAGTACAAATTTTTCTTAGAAGTAGGTGAATTTAGAAAA
>CAYTDS010000229.1:0-1996 GCA_964436555.1 uncultured Flavobacteriaceae bacterium
ACCAATTTTCCATTTACTTTGGCTCCTCTGGTATGCATACCTACTTCGGTATGAATGTTAAAGGCAAAGTCCATTGGCGTTGCCCCCTTAGGAAGAGATTTTAATTCTCCTTTGGGCGTAAATACAAAGATTTCTTTAGAGTACAGGTTAAGTTTAAATTCTTCCACAAAGTCTACTGCATTCGCATTGGAATTTTCTAGTGCTTCCTGTAATCTGTTTAGCCACATCTCTATTCCCTGTTCTTGTTGTTGGCCGTGCTTGTATTTAAAATGTGCGGCATATCCCTTTTCTGCAATTTCATGCATACGCTCGCTACGTATCTGCACCTCTACCCACTTACCTTTAGGGCCCATTACAGTAATGTGTAAGGCTTCATAACCGGTAGATTTTGGAGAAGAAATCCAATCACGAAGTCGCACCGGATTTGGGGTAAAATGGTCTGTTACAATGGAGTATATTTTCCACGCAAGGAACTTTTCATCTTTCTTATCCGCTTTATAAATAATTCTGATGGCGAATTTGTCATATATCTCATCAAAGGTGACGTTCTGAACTCTCATCTTTCTTCTAATGGAAAAGATTGATTTCATTCGTCCCTTTATGATGTAGTTTAATCCCTCTTTATCTAAAGAGTGACTAATAATTTCAGAGAAGGCGTCTATGTACGCTTTTTGTTCTTCTTTTGATTCCTCTATTTTGCCAAGAATATCATTATAAACATCCGTCTCTGTGTACTTAAGACTTAAATCTTCTAGCTCTGTCTTAATATTGTATAGCCCAATCCTGTGGGCAAGAGGGGCATAAATATAAAGGGTTTCTGAAGCAATCTTAACCTGCTTATTTTCTGGCATAGACTCCAGAGTCAACATATTGTGATATCGATCAGCAATTTTTATAATGATTACCCTAACATCGTCATTTAGGGTAAGCAACATTTTTCTAAAATTCTCCGCCTGTTGGGATATGTTCATATCCTTGTTAAGGTGAGCTATTTTAGTTAAACCATCTACTATGCGGGCAACGGTCTCTCCAAAAATACGCTCAATATCATCAAGAGTATATTCTGTGTCTTCAACAACATCGTGTAAAAGAGCCGAGGCTATAGATACGGCATCCAAACCAATTTCTGATGCAACAATCTTGGCTACCCCAATAGGATGAAAAATATATGCTTCTCCTGATTTTCTTCGTTGATTTTTATGGGCATCTACAGCTACATCAAAGGCTGTGCGTATCAACTTCTTATCGTCATCCGAAAGATTTTGATAGCTCATACGAAGCAATTCCTTGTATTGCTTAGCAATTTCCTTATTCTCTTTTTCTACGGCTGTTTCTATCATAGTGTATTAAAAATAACACAATCTTTTATAGTAACCAACAAAAACTATGCCTTTAAATTCCGGATTCTGGCTATTAATGGCGGGTGAGAATAATGTATAAATACATATGCGGGATGGGGGGTAAGATTGCTTAAACTATTCTTTGAAAGCTTTTTTAAAGCAGAGATTAATGGAGTGGCTGCAAACGTATTTTTAGCATAATTGTCTGCTTGGTATTCAAATTTGCGGGAAAAATAGTTCATTATTAGTCCTGTTATTTCAGAAATAGGACTGTACAAGATACCAAAACCAATAAGCGCAGCATGGAAACTATATTGAGATACCCCAATTGCCAAAGACACATCCGGATTATTTATGAAAATTGATAAAATGAAAAGTGTGAGACCTGTAAGCAAGATAGAAGCTATGAGGTTAACTACTATGTGATGACGTTTGTAATGCCCTACCTCATGGGCTAATACTCCTATAATCTCATCATCATTCAAATCATTTATCAGCGTATCATAAAGAGTAACACGCTTCTCTTTTCCGAAACCTGAAAAATAGGCATTTGCTTTGGTAGATCGTTTTGATCCGTCTATCACAAAAATGTTTTTCAGTTCAAATCCCACACTATGAGCATAAGATTTTATTTTTTCTTTTAATTGACCATCTTC
>CAYTDS010000229.1:2096-3657 GCA_964436555.1 uncultured Flavobacteriaceae bacterium
GCAAAAGAAAATCCGGAGGTAAAATGTCCAAAAATATAATTGGTCTTTTTATAGTCGCTAGACTTTTTATATTCCTCGGTATTAAAAACATCATTTAATTCCTCTGGAAGAGGTTCCTGAAATTTTCTGGCATTGAGATAGTCCATAAGGGTTTCTACTAAAAACTGGATAACCAATATTGCCAAGATTATATAAAAAAGTATGTTGTTTTGCATTACTGTAAGTTGTTAACTGAGATTTCTACAACCTGGGAAGATAGCGCCAAAAACAATCTTAAATCCATCCCCTTTGTCGTTTTGCTTCAAATATAATTATTGCGGCTGATACGGAAACATTCATGGAGTCAATTTTACCTTGCATAGGTATAATAATGTTTTTAGTCGAATGTTTTAACCAATCATCAGTCAGGCCTTCTGCTTCTGTCCCCACTACAATGGCCGAAGGCTTGGTAAAATTGACATTCGTATAGACCTCAGCAGCGGATAATGCCGCACAATAGATGTCAATGTTTTTCTTTTTTAGAAAGGAGATGATTTCTTGAGTACTTCCAAATGCGATAGTATTTGTAAAAACACCCCCTACACTAGACCGGATGATATTTGGATTATAAATATCGCTTTTTGGATTAGCAATAAGTATCGCATCTAAATTGGCAGCATCTGCAGTTCTTAACAAGGCACCAATGTTCCCCGGTTTTTCTGGTGCTTCTGCAATCAAGATAAGCGGATTTTTATTTTTGAAAGTTAGGTTTTGGAGCTTATGAGATTTGCACTTTAGTATCGCTAGGATACCTTCGGTCGTTTCCCGGTAGGCTAATTTATGGTAGACATCTTTGGATAGACCAATAGGTTCCAGGGGTACATCAAAACCCACCAAAAGTGCTTTTATGTCTTTTTCTGAAATAATTTCAGATTGAAACAAAATTGTTTCAGCTTCATAACCATTGGCAAAGGCCAGTTGTAATTCACGGACACCTTCCAGAATAAATAAACCGGATTTCTTACGCTCACGGGATTTCTCTTGAAGGAGTAAAACTTTTTTGACAAGTGCGTTTTGTGCACTAGAGATATGCTTTGCAGTAGTCATATTTACAAAAATAACGTAAAAAACAAAGCAGCACATCCATGTTGTGCTGCTAAAGCAATTTCAATATAAATAGTGCAAGTTGTTGGTTTTGTCTGATTTAGTTGTTATTAAACTTTTCCATATACCTTTTCCAAAGTACCGTCTGATGCGTTTCCAGGGATATTGACCGCCCGTCGATAAAGGCATTTGTAAGCTTATTTCCGCGCATATCCAATGCATCTCCTTCTGAAATAAATAGGGTAGCACTTTTACCGACTTCCAAGGTACCATAGTTTTCATCGATGCCTAATATTTTGGCTGTATTGAATGTTATGGTTTGCAGCGCTTTTTCTTTGTCCATTCCTTGTCCCACCAGCTGACCGGCGTAAAAGGGTAGATTTCTAGTTTGGAAAACAGAGGCATCGGCGTTTTGTATGGCTACCAAAAGTCCGGCATCACTTAAAATTTTGGGTAGCTTGTAAGGAAGATCATAGTC
>CAYTDS010000230.1:0-3649 GCA_964436555.1 uncultured Flavobacteriaceae bacterium
TTTATTCTGTCCTCAAACTCTTCACAGGATTTGCACGTGCAGATTTTATCCCCTGATAACTTAAGGTGAAAAAAGCGATGAGCAAAACCATTCCTGCCGACATCCCGAACATCCACCACTTCATGTCAATGCGGTAAGCGAAATCCTGTAACCATCTATCCATAGCAAAATAGGTTATTGGGGCAGCAATTAAGATGGCGGCTCCAACAAGCTTCAGAAAATCGATTGAAAGAATTTTTACAATGTCCATAGTATTGGAACCAAGCACCTTCCTTATTCCAATTTCCTTAATCCGTATTTGGGCCGCATAGGCAGAAAGGCCATATAATCCAAGACATGAGATTATTATGGAAAGCAATGCAAAGGCGCTGAACACTTTACTCATTCTATTCTCAGCGTCATAAAGCGCGTTTAAACTTTCATCGACAAAGGAATAGGAGAAGGTGCTTGAGGGTCCCAAGGATTCCACACTTTTTTCCAAATAGGAAATAGTTTGTGCCAATTGATTTTTTTTAATTTTCACAAGGAGATAATCTCTTGCCCAGGGGTTATACTGTATTACCAAAGGTTCAATGGGGGAATGGAGTGAAGCAAAATTAAAATCCTCTACCACACCCACTATACTGGCCGTGTCTCTGGCAATAACCAATCTTTTTCCAACCGGGTCGCCAGATCCCAACATTTTTGCTGCCGCCTCGTTAATGATAAATTCCGTATTCCCGGTATTGGGAAGCTGATCAAAAAAGGCCCGGCCCTTTTTGATCGGAATATTGAGTGTCGTGAAGAACCTTTCGTCCGACCACATCAATCGGGCATCGAATCCTTCCGAAATTTCCTGAGCATTTCCAAGAAGTTCTAAAAAATGGGAACCGAAACGATCTCCCGGGATGTTTGAAGTGGTAGAAAAACTTTCAATAGCCGGATTTTCGAGCATCTTTTCCTTTAGCGCACTATAGTTCTCCCACATATTGCTGTGCATGGTTACCGCCAGAACCTGATCTTTATTAAACCCCAGGTTTTTGTTATGGAACAACCGCATCTGGTTGTAAATAATGATGGTGCCAACGATCATAAACACGGAGATAACAAACTGGAACACAATAAGCGAATTTCTGACGGTCTGCACCCGAGGTCCTGAATTTTTCTTACTTTTTATCGATGACACCAGATTGAATCGGGATACGAAAAAGGCCGGATAGAGTCCAGCCAAGACTCCAATGAACAAGAGCAATAAAAGTAATAGCCCTATATTTGAAACCGTAAATAGGGTCTCAGGAAGTAGTGTTTTTAAGGTCAGGTTTTCATAGTAGGGAATGGCTAATGCAAAGAGCAACAAAGCCACAAGTATTGATAGGAAAGCAGTAAGCAGGGCATCCATTAAAAACTGTTGAATCAATTGGCTCCTTTTAGCTCCAATAACTTTTCTAATGCCAATTTCTTTGACCCTTCCGAACGATTGCGCGGTAGAGATATTAATAAAGTTAACGGCAGCCAAAAGCAAAATAAATAACGCCACAACTGAAAAAATGTACACATAAGTTATATCACTGTTAGGGTTCATTTCTTTTTCCAGTTTGGAGTGGAGATGGATATCGGTTATGGGTTGAAGGCGAAGTCTTCGGGCGGCGAGTGTTTCCGCTCGCGTTTCTCCGTTCAAACTGTAAAATCCGATCATGAACTCTTCCAATTTGTGCGACAATGTGGCCAATGATGCATTTTCCTTTAGTAAAACATAGGTGTAAAACCCGGACCAACCACGACTGGACAAAGCTCCTTCGTCCTGATAATTTTTAATGGTTGGCATAGAAATTAAATAATCGAACTTCAAATGGGATTGAAAAGGAAACTTTTTAACAACCCCGTTTACGGTTAGCGAAGGCCTTCCTGTATTGTCTGTAATCGATTTGCCCAAGGGGTTTTCGGAGCCGAAATATCTGTAGGCCATTTCCTCGGTTAAAACGATACTATTCATTTCCGTAAGAGCAGTAACCGGATCGCCCTGAGTAAATTGAATGTCGAACATGCTTATGGCTCCGGAATCAATCATAAATCCACCATATTCCTCAAATGTTTTGGTTGCTCCATCGTCGGCAGTATAGCTCAAAAGTTGATATTTAGCGGGGCGATGAAACCGTACCGCTTGCTCCACTTCGGGTAGATTGAGCGCTATTTCCGGCCCTAAGGGGGGAGGGGTTGCGGCCCAATGACGTGCACCTTCCCCTAAATTTTCATTTGTGACCCTGAAAATCCGATCAGATTTGGAAAATCCTTGGTCATAGCTTAGCTCGTCTTTCACATGGAAGACAATCACCATTACACAAGCAGTCCCAAGAGCCAATCCGAAAATTTTAATACAGCTGTACGAAAGGCTTCCAAACAAATTCCGCCACGCTATTTTGATATAGTTCCTAAACATGATTCCTAAGTTTTTGGTCAGTTTAAAATAAATTCATCACTCTGTTCGCAAACTCTTCACCGGATTGGCATTGGCCGCTTTTATGGCTTGGAAGCTTACGGTAATAACCGTGACCAGCATGGCTCCGATTACGGCCAAGGCAAAAATCCACCACTCCAGTAACACATGATAGGGATAATCCTGTAGCCAGCCGTTCATAATATAATAGGCTATCGGAACGGCGATAAAGCACGAGATTACGACCAATTTTAAAAAGTCCTTGGAGAGCATATTCCACACATTAAATACCGTAGCCCCCAACACTTTTCGTACCCCTATTTCCTTGGTCCGTTGCTCCGCTACAAAGGAAGTCAACCCAAAAAGGCCAAGGCAACTAATTAAAATAGCAAGCGCCGTGAAAATACCGGAGAGCGTGCCGATGCGTTCCTCGGAGGCAAATTTTTCGCCATATTCTGCATCTACAAAATCGTAATCAAAAGGAAGATCAGGGAAATGTTCTTTAAAAACCCTTTCGATGACAGCTATATTCTGACTTGCACTCTGATTTGGATTCAGACGCAGATTGTAATAACTGGAGTTATTGTATTTATCAAAAACATAGACACCCTGTTTTACCGGTTCATAAGGCGATTGGGTAATCATGTCCTCGACCACACCAATAATCGTTAAAGGGGGATTCGGATCTTCCTCATCATCGTCCTTAATTAATTTCCCTATCGGATTTTGAAGTCCCATGTATTTTACTGCAGTCTGATTAATCAGTACGGCATTCGAGTCGGTTGGGAACTCCCGTGAAAAATCCCGACCTTCAACAATCTTCATTCCCAAAGACTTTGCATATTCCGGAGATACTTCTGTCCAAGCCAAATCTTCCTGAAACCCTTCAGGCTTTCCTTCCCACTCAAAGCCTCCACGATTAGACCAGATTTGGGTCGTTGGAGCACTGGAGGAAGACATTTCTAGAACTGCATTAGAGTTAATAAATTCAGTCCGCATCAAATCATATTTTCCTGTAAAGTCTTCACTAAAGGTGGGAATTTGAATAAGCCCCTCTTTTTCATATCCCACGGGACGGTTCTTGGCATGGTTAATCTGTTGCATAACAATAACAGTACCGATGATGAAAGCCACTGAAACCGTAAACTGTAGTACCACCAAAATTTTTCTGGGCAACCCTGCATATCTCCCGGCTTTAAAAGTTCCTTTTAAAACATCCACAGGTTTAAAGGACGA
>CAYTDS010000231.1:0-3649 GCA_964436555.1 uncultured Flavobacteriaceae bacterium
CGCGGTTTGCTTCGTTATCTGCCATCCCATAGGCCTTATGAAAAACAATTTTTCCATTTCGTGCAATAAGGGCCACAATTCCCGGAAGGTTGTCATTGGCAACGGCATTTTGCAATACAGCATCAATACGCTCTAAACGCTCGGCGGACATTCCCTGACTGGCAGGCGAAGCCTCAGATAGTGCAGCAACCGTTTTTAAAGATTTGGTTTGGGCGTTTAGTGAAAAGGTAAGAAGGGCAAGGAAAAGGACAAAGGAATTTTTCATTTTGTAATCGTTGTTAAGCATTTTTGGTTTTTAAGTTAAGCTAAAATTAAATGTAATAAATAATAAGGAATGACCAAAAAATGGAATCGTCAAATGAACGGTTTTCAATTTTATGATTTAAACTCCCCTTGTTCTAATTGCGGTTAGAACGGTTGCTCATCCAGCCCATTTTGACTACTAGCTAGCACTACTCAAAATAATAGGGTCATTATAATCTTGGTCAAGAAAACAAACCAAATAGCAAATCATCCCGATTTTAGATATCTTAGGTGCTTTTTGAATAATATGTAAGCAAAAAGTTGGGGTATAACCCATGGAGTATCGCAGTGTTTTGAATTAATTACGGATATTTTAATGTACAATGGAGATTTTAAAGAAAATGCTTGCAGGAGGCATCATTAGGAGAGATGATCCGGTAATGCGTGAAGCCTGGAAGGTGGTTTTGCAAACCCAAAAACTAATACCAGCACTTAATGTTTCTACAGACATCAATATGATGCGGGAACGGTTAAGTGAAATTATCGGAAGTCCAATCGATAAAAGCACTACGGTATTTATACCCTTTTATACCAACTTCGGGAAGCATATAACCCTTGGTAATAACATTTTTATAAATCATGCCTGTACCTTTTTGGACATGGGAGGCATAACTATTGAAGATGATGTGCAGATAGGTCCTAAGGTAAATCTGATTACAGAAAATCATCCGGTGGATCCTTCTCTGCGAAAACATTTGGATTTAAAATCCATTTCTATAAAACGAAATGCTTGGATTGGTGCAGGAGCAACCATATTGCCCGGCGTTACCATTGGTGAAAATTCAATTGTTGCTGCGGGTGCTGTTGTTAATAAGGACGTCCCGGACAATTGTATTGTCGGAGGAGTTCCTGCGAAAGTGCTGAAGTCGATTTTATAAAGAACAGTCTCATTGTCTACGTTGGTTTTTTTACCAACAGATAACACTTGCCTATCAATATAATTCCAAATGGCTTACGATATAATTGAAAACGCACCTACTAAAATATATTCCTTCAGCTGCCAGAATATTTCCACCAAATTCAAACAAAAAACGACCCCTTTTTAGTTCTTCTTAGTTTGCTCTTCAGACAAACCTGTATAACGCGCTCCCACAATTTTTACTTTGTTAATTTCGGCGGTAAGATTTTGTAATTCATCAGGGGCAAACTCATAGTCAGCAGCCCATACATTTTCCTGTAAATGTGCCAGCTTGGTTGTTCCCGGGATGGGTACAATAAATGGTTTTTGTGCCAGCAACCAGGCAAGAGCGACCTGAGCTACCGTTAAACCCCGGTGGTCACCAAACACTTTTAAGGTGTCAATTAATGGCCAGTTCGCGATGAGTGCCTCTTTCTGATATCGTGGCAATGAACCGCGGTTGTCGTTATCGGGATTGTATTGTGTACGTTCATTTAAATACCCAGTAAGCATGCCACGGCTTAGTGGACTGTAAGGGACAAACCCAATTCCCAATTCCTCACAAACCTGAATTACATCCTCCTCTGGCTGGCGGGTCATCAAAGAGTATTCACTTTGCAATGCCGTTACAGGTTGTACATCGTGCGCTTTACGAATAGTTTCACCATTAGCTTCGCTCATACCAAAATGTTTTACTTTTCCTTCACGGATAAGGTCTTTTACAGTTCCGGCTACTTCTTCAATAGGAATGTTTGGGTCTACGCGATGTTGATATAACAAATCAATATAATCGGTGCGTAAACTTTTTAAGGAGTGTTCTACTACTTTTCTAATTCTTTCAGGTCTACTGTCCAAACCAAGACTTGGCTTCCCATCTTTAAACCCAAATTTGGTGGCAAGTAAAATATTTTTTCGGAATGGTGCGACCGCCTCGCCAACAAGTTCTTCATTTACCAAGGGACCATAAGCTTCGGCCGTATCAAAAAAGGTGACTCCAAGATCCGGTGCTTTGCGAAGTAAGGCAATCATTGCCTTTTTTTCGGGGATAAAACTGCGGTGATAACTCATTCCCATACATCCAAAACCTAAGCTAGATACCTCCAGACTGTGTTTTCCGGAACCTAAGGTTCGGCTTTTGGTTTTATTGATGCTACCGGCACTTTCTATTTTGGAATTGGAATGATTTGCTCCTAAGGTAAGCGCTGGTACGGTAAACAAAGCTGTACTTAGGGTAACTCCATTTTTAAGGAAGTCCCGGCGTCCTGATTCTTGTTGCATATTTTCTGTCTTTTTTCTCATAATGCCAGCTTTTAAACGATGATCAATAAAAGAAGTTATTAAGTTACAAATTTCGGTCCTAAACACACAGAGGTGTAACCAATTCCAAACAATACTTTACGAAATTCAAATATTCCTAAACTTCAACGGACTAGTTTGTGAATGCTTTTTAAAAAAGTTGTTGAAATGGGTTACCTCGGTAAAACCCAGAGCAAAGGCAATTTCCGAAACACTCCATGCACTGTGCTTTAAGAGTATTTTTGATTCATGTAACACGCGTTCAGCAATATGCTTTGTAGTTGTTTTTTGCGTGGTTTCTTTCATGGCCCGGTTCAAATGATTTACATGAATATTTAACTGGCTCGCAAAATCTGATGCGGACCGAAGTTGTATGGTTTTGTGCAAATCATCAATAGGGAACTGCCTTTCCAGCAGTTCAAGAAACAAGGTTGAAATTCGCTGGGAGGCATTGATAATTTGCTTGTCTAATTGTTTAGAGGGCTGCATTTTCATTGCAAAATGCAGTAATTCAAAAATATGATTTCGAATCATATCATATTTGTATTTGTAATCCGAGTTGAACTCTTTAGCGATACGCTCAAAAATTTCACATGCATGATTAGCTTCTTCATCCGATAATTCAAAAATATGGGCACCTGCGGGTTGGAAGACTTCATACTGATTTAGTTGTCCAAACTGATGAAACAACTGTTGATTGAAGATACAGTAAATCCCTTCCCTGATGTTATCTAAGTGTTCCCATTTATAGGGAATTTGTGGATTTGAGAATGACAGAGCCTGTTTTTTAATATACACAACCTGATCAGCAAAGTGAACCTGACTATGCCCTTTTACGAGCATGATTTTATAAAAATCCCTTCGGCGATATGGTATGGTGGTGGGTTCACCTTCCACAAAGGGTTCTAAACGGAACAGATTAAAATGCCCAATTTCATTGCGCAAGGTATCCGGGATAAAATCGAATTTCCGTTTATAAAATTCCTCCAATGTTTCCATATGGGCCATTCTTAAAATTATACATTTCAGTGATATGCAGTGGTTTCATTTTTATTGCTATGGTTTAATTCTTTACCCATTGGGTTGCAAAGTTGTAAACCAGGTTTATATTCCAAACCCAGTCGTCTCCGGGAATATCTTTTTTAATAGATC
>CAYTDS010000232.1:0-3552 GCA_964436555.1 uncultured Flavobacteriaceae bacterium
GAATGATTGAAATTTACGCTACACCTATGGAAAATTTGGTGAATTTAGAGGAACGAGACCAATTTAACACTGGCTATTCCATTGAAGAATTGTACGAGCATATGTACTGGAAAAAAGGCGCTACAGATGCTGTTAGTGGCGAAAAAACCTTAACGCTAAAGCAGTTTGAGTACAGGTATACCCCAAGGTTAATACGGATTGCAAAACAGGTAGAAAACAATACAATATACCACAAATATTTACAGTTACCCGAGACCGCTAAAAATAATCTAATTTTAAAAGAAGCATTAAAATCCCTGGATTTAAACGCCAATGTAAACTGGCCGTTAATGCATATGGGTTCTGCATATCGCTATCTAAGCAAAGGAAATTCGGAAATTGATGCAACGGGTGGTACAAATTGGAAAAAATATTTACCTCCAAGTTTTCAAAAAGTTGTATTTTTCCCGTTGCTATATTCTAATGAAGAGTTAAATAATTGGGGAAAGCAATGGATAGACCATATTTTTAATCCCGAGAAAAAATAGAAAAAACATGCATAAATATTGGGGCGCAATACTAGTTTTTAGTTTACTGGTTTCTTGTAATGAAAAAAGTCGGAATGACGGGTTTATAGGAGAACCCATTGCTATGGAAGCCCCTAAAATTGTGGAACATTTCGGTTTTAACCTCTCCAATTTTCAGGTACTGCACGATACTGTTAAAAATGGAGATAGTTTTGGAGAACTAATGCTTCGGAATAATGTGGAATATCCCAAAATTGCCAGAATAACAGAACATTTTCGGGATACTTTTGATGTACGAAAAATAGTTGTAGGCAAACCTTATTTAATATTAAAGTCAAAAGACACCCTTGCAAACACTCAGGTTTTTATTTATCAGAATGACCTTATAAATTACACGGTGGTGGATTTTCGGGATACTGTAGTGGCTTACAGGGAACGGCAAAAGGTTTCATACAAAGAAAGGGAGGCCTCAGGTATTATTGAAACATCGCTTTCCGAGGCTATCCTTAAACAAGGAATAGATTACAATGTCACTAATAATTTATCCGAAATCTATGCATGGTCTATTGATTTTTTCCGTCTTCAAAAAGGCGATAAATTTAAAGTTATTTATAAGGAAAAGTATATAAATGATACTATATATGCCGGAGCAGAGCCTATAGAAGCCGCTTACTTTGAGCATAATGGCAAACCTTTTTATGCCTTTGCATACGAGACGGATTCTATACATAAGACGAAGGATTTTTACGATGATATGGCCAAAAACATCAGAAGGACCTTTTTAAAGGCACCTGTGCAGTTTAGTAGAATATCATCTAGATACAATCTGAATCGCAGAATAGCATTTTATAACTTTAAGACAAGACCTCATTTAGGTACAGATTACGCTGCACCCATTGGCACCCCTATTTTAGCAACTGCAAACGGAACCGTAGAGGAGTCCACGAGAAAAGGAGGAAACGGGAAGTATGTAAAAATTAAACATAATGGCACGTACAGTACGCAGTACTTGCATATGAAAGACCAAAAAGTAAAGCGGGGACAGTATGTACGTCAAGGAGATGTTATTGGCTGGGTTGGGATGACCGGCAACACCAGCGGGCCACATGTTTGTTACCGCTTTTGGAAAAATGGAAAACAAGTAGATCCCTTGCGAGAAGAACTACCTTCCGCAGAACCTATAGCAGATTCCCTTAGAATGGCATATTTGGAATTTATAGAGCCCCTGAAAGGTCAGTTAGACTGTATCGAATTTATGGAACAAGCAGGTGAAGAACTTTTAACATTCAATCAATAAAATGGCATTACCAACTATTGACCCAACCACCACCCAATCTTGGAAAAAACTAGCTGACCACTACACAAAAACTAAAGACAAGCACCTAAAAGATTTATTCGCTTCTGATAAAGCAAGGGCACAAAAGTTTACCTTGGAATGGAATGACTTTCTCTTGGACTATTCCAAAAATAGAATCACTGCAAAAACAATGAAATTGCTTTTGCAGCTTGCGGATGAGTTAAAATTAGGTGATGCCATAGAAAAATATTTTAAAGGAGCTGTTATAAATGCAACGGAGAACAGGGCTGTTTTACATACGGCGCTTAGAGCAAAAAAAACGGCTGAAATTGTTGTAGATGATGTTAATGTAGTGCCGGAAGTTTATGATGTTCGGGAAAAAATGGCCGCCTTTGCAAATGGTATTATTTCCGGTAAAAAGAAAGGCTACACCGGTAAAAAGTTTACAGATGTTGTAAATATAGGAATTGGGGGTTCCGATTTGGGTCCGGCAATGGTCACCGAAGCATTAAAATTTTATAAGAACCATTTAAAGCTCCATTTCGTTAGTAACGTAGATGGAGACCATGTTTATGAAACTCTAAAGGAATTAGATCCAGAAACAACACTTTTTGTAATTGTTTCAAAAACGTTTACTACCCAGGAAACTTTAAGTAATGCGGAAACTATTCGGAAATGGTTTTTAAATACGGCGACTCAAAGCGATGTTGCTGCACATTTTGCTGCTGTTTCAACAAATTTACAGAAGATTTCAGAATTTGGAATAGCGTCAGAAAATGTTTTTCCAATGTGGGATTGGGTAGGAGGGCGTTTTTCGCTTTGGAGTGCTGTAGGTTTATCCATAACATTGGCCATTGGCCCTGATAATTTTGAAGCACTTCTGGATGGGGCCCATGAAATGGATGAGCATTTTAAAACTGTGGATTTCAAAGAGAATATACCGGTTATTTTAGCACTTATAAGTATATGGTACAATAATTTTTATAGTGCAGAGACCGAAGCGCTTATTCCGTACTCACAATATTTAAGTCGGTTTTCTGCATACTTACAACAGGGAATCATGGAAAGTAACGGTAAAAGCGTTGACAGAACAGGGAAAAAAGTAAATTATCAGACAGGAACTATAATTTGGGGAGAACCCGGAACTAATTCCCAACATGCATTTTTTCAATTAATTCATCAAGGGACAAAGCTAATTCCTACAGATTTTATTGGATACAAAGAGCCACTTTACGGAGATATGGATCATCACCATAAATTAATGGCTAATTTTTTTGCTCAGACGGAAGCCTTGCTTAATGGAAAGTTCAAAGCTGAGGTAAAAGCTGAGCTTAAAGATAAGGGCTTGTCTAAATCGGAAATCAAGAAATTAGTTCCTTTTAAAATTTTTCAGGGGAATAAACCCACCAATACTCTTTTAATACAAAAGCTTACTCCTAAAAGTTTTGGAGCCCTTATTGCCCTTTATGAACATAAAATATTTGTTCAGGGAGTAATCTGGAATATTTACAGTTTTGATCAGTGGGGAGTAGAGCTTGGAAAGCAATTGGCTACTGCAATATTAAAAGACATAAAAAATTCAGAAATTGGCAACCATGACAGCTCTACATTGCAACTTTTGCAGTTTTTTAAGAAATAGATTAACGACTTCTCATTTCTTAAATAACAACTACAACTAATTGATATCCAAGTATTTTTAGGTTTATTTTATGTTAAATTTGCATCGACTTATTTAACATTGACTTAATG
>CAYTDS010000233.1:0-3534 GCA_964436555.1 uncultured Flavobacteriaceae bacterium
CCCAAGTCCCTATTGCTTCACCTTTATCTGAGGATTCCTGCCCATCCCTATCACAGGAAATAGTAAGTACTAGAAATATTAACAGATAGTATAGTCTAATCATAGGATATTAAATTTAAGGGGAGTAATAAAAGGCCTCTTGTTCAAAAAAGCGCTTATAGATGTTGTTTTTCAATAGACTATCTACCCCATACGAGGAAGCGAAATACACAACACTTAAATCAAGATAAAGATAACGCCACCACCCATTATCCTCTAACCTTTTTGGCAGCCAAGAATTAACCGTTTTATCCAAATAGGAATTAAAAATTACAAAACTATCATTTTGATACACATGTATGAGCTCGTGTGCCAAAGTACTATTTCTATTTTCTATAAAACTGGAAATTACTATAGAATTTGTCGCGGCAAATCCTCCAAATTCCCCATATTCTCCATCAAATTTTCCGGTAAGAGGCTTTTTTGAATTAAATACGAATAAGCCTGTTTTTAGACTTGTACCAAAATCCAAAGGACCTTCCCTCATGCTTATGGCAAAACCAATAAAGTGCAAGGGCATAAATCTGTAATGTAGTTTCCATTGTTTTTTTGTGGTTAGCTCAAGCCTGTTAAAGCCAAAATGAAAATGCCATTGTTCATAAAAATCCCTGTTGTTGGCGGCATTTTCCATAATGGAGTTCCCGGCACTGTTAAGTAAACGGGAAGGCCAGATATAACCAAAGTCCTCGGTATTGTTAAAATTTCGTACCAGCCGTTTGCTTTCAAAGACCATATAACCGCCAAGGGCACCTTGCCCCATACCTTTCCCCAAGACTTTTAAAAACTTTTCATCTTCCTTTTTCTTAATTAGGGCCCCTATGCCCCCAAAAATAGATCCAAAAGCAATGTTGTATAGCCCTTCTTTGGTGTCGTTGGTTTGAGAATGTAGGTACCCGGAAAAATAAATTAGACCAAGTAAAAAGATAGTTAAATTTTTCATTGTGAAAGTTGATATGCTAAATTTTTAACATATTTTGGAAAGAAGGAAATTTCTTTTTTTTACTTCTAACAGGACTATTTGCCTCCTGTAGCCATTTGCCTCACATAGAAGCTTTCGTAATAATAAGGAGTATCTATGCCATTGTCGAATACAGGATCCCATTGTATAAACATCTGGTTATTGTTTTCTCCACCAATTCTTATCTTGTAGGGTTCAAGAACTTCTTCTCCAGCGATCTCTGTGCTTTGGAAAACAAAACGGTATTTTTCATTACCTAATCGCTCCCATGTACCTTCTAAAGAACGGTGGCTAACTTGGAGACAGGTTTCCTCGTCCACAAGTTCTGATTCGTAGTAGAATATTGTGCCATCTAGTCTAACTATCATATTAAAAGGATCCACTTGTTTACAGACTCGCCCGAGACCACCAAAAGTACCGTCTAAATTTACTTTACTTTCGCCAAAGTTTTGCCAAACGCCAACTATCAAACCTTCATCTGAGGGCTCCGAACCGTCCCGGTCGCAGGACTGGGATAATAGCGTAATTACTAGCAAGAATATCTTTTTCATTTTTTTGCGATTAGCCAAATCCTTTTATTATTCTTAAAACTCAGCCAAAACCTGCGGATTGTATTTTTTAGAGAAGCTTTACTTACTTTAAATATACAAAATCTATTGTAATGTATTCAAATCACGAATCAGGATAATTGTTGAAACCGCATGGGTTTCCGCAAAGAACTTGTGTAACTCCCCGTCAATTTCCGTAATATCCACATTACCTCGCAAGAGGATTAAATGTACAATTCCCGTGTCTGGAATCCCTGTCCATAAATCATTGTTTATAATCCATGAGCCACTATCTTCCTTTATAAAATCTGTATTTATAATGTGCTCGTTCTTATCCCTGTTGGGGTTGGCACTCATCCCAATATATTCTGCTGCAACGATTAGGCCCTCTGTATTATTAAGATCTGCATTCCATGCCAGCTCTAAATCTTTGTAAAAGCAATGAGGGTATAATTCTGACTTATTTAATATTTCTGGTTTTGTAATTGTAACCAAATGAGGTATATATAAGTCAATATTTTTGGAAGTTAAACCATCTTTAAATGTGGTGCCGTTCCTTTTCTCTATCGAAAAACTTACCAGAGTGCCGTATAAAGACTGCATATCTAGAATTCCTTTTTTGGTATTGGCATTAACGTCTATGCCATTAATCTTATAGACCAAATCCCCTTTGGAAATACTATGATCGGGAAATATGTCTCTAAAAGTTTCTTCGGAAAAGGGATCTGCTTTTAGCGCACTTATACCTAACTCCTTGGAGGTTTCAGCAAAATAATTGTGATAGACGTTGGGTTCCCAGTTTAGGAGGGAGAAATTTTCCTCTATCTCAATGCTTGTATTACTATCTTGGGATATAGAACCCTCTAAAGCTTCTTCATTGGAAGGGGCTTGGCAGGAGAGCAATACCAAAAAAATGGCTATTAAGGGTAAATTTATTTTCATCAACTTCTTTTAGGATTAATTTTACAAATATATTTTAGTGCCACCTTGAATTATGTAACCTTGCTTTGATAAGGCTCCGCTACTGGACCAAAACCTTTCTGTCTTACCCAAAATTTTTCCGTTTACTGGAAGGGTATTAGAGTTTCTTGTCCAAAAAACATAGTAAGCGTCTCCATTCCCGGATGTACTCCGATAATCATCACTTCTTACTGTTACAAGAGCATTCACGACGAAGCCATTATTGGGAAACGGGGCTTTTACGCTTTTGGGGCTGACTTTTTCAAAAGTATTCTGTGAGAACTGTTTTGTACCAATACAACCTTGTCCCCCAGTGATGGTTCCAAAAACTCTGGCCTTATTAGAACTTAGATTAAGGTCTCCATTATTTTGCAAAACTGTCCACAGGTCTCTAATCACATTATCCGCAGGGTATTGGTTGCGCCAACTTTGACTCATCTCCTGAACATTATAGGTGAATTCAATTTTATCAAAAGAGACAGATTCTTCTTTTCCCCAATCACAGACAGGTGTTATTTTGGAGTCAGGAAATGACTCTCGGCAAGAAAAGAGGAGAATCACAAATAGAAATATGGCAACAAATGTTTTTGTCTTCATAAGTTTTTAAAGTTTAGTACTCTTATTTATCCTGTTCCGCTCAAAACAATAAGACATTTAGCTAAACTATAAAAAAAAAAAAACGAACTGACTACAGAAAAACCTTAAAAATTTTAAGGTTTTGGTTTAAAAAGTAAATTGTTAGGTTAAAATTGTACGTTTAAGTCTAGGGGAATTTTTTAATTGGGTAGATACCCTTTTTTTTAAAAAGAAACCAGCTCTAATTTCCTTGTGAATTGCTTTTAGGAAAAGCAGTTATTAGTCTAATTTTGGGTTATCTTTTGAAGCCAAAGCTTTGCTATATTGTGATAGGTTTTTAATAGACAAAAGGAATTAATATGTTTATAACAACGGTTTTTTATATTTATGGATTATGCACCTTAGCTATTGGGAATATAAAACCTGGTTGTCTCATATAGACTATACCATTGT
>CAYTDS010000234.1:0-3525 GCA_964436555.1 uncultured Flavobacteriaceae bacterium
CGTTGGAAAATAGCCCTCAAGTAATCCTTATTACAGGAAAACCTGATTATGCCCTCAAGGCATTTGACTATGATGTTACCGATTATTTGCACAAACCAATTACGCTGGCACGTTTTGATGCCTCTGTTAAACGCGCCCTAGCCAAGTACGAGCAAATGAACAAGGTAAGTAATGAAGATGAAGAGCACATTTTTGTAAAAAGTAACCTAAAGAAGCGAAAAGTAATCCTGAGTGAAATTAAATGGATAGAGGCTTTAGGTGATTATATTAAATTAGTTACTGATGAGGCAAATATTGTAATCCTTTCTACAATGAAATCTTTTGAAAAAGAACTTCCAGAAGATAAATTCTTACGAATTCATAAATCTTACATTGTTAATTTAGAAAAGGTAGAGAAATTTAACAGTAAAAACGTAGAAGTTAGCGGAAGACAAATACCTCTAAGTAGAAATAAAAAAACAGAGCTAGCCGAAGCACTTAGCAATGTGTAGTTAAATGTGATCTACATTGTAGATTATTCTAACTCCCTTATAAAATGAAATGGCATTAAAGGATTTTTCAATCCGTTTAATGTCATTTTTTATTTTTGGCAGTGGCTGGTCCTTCTCAATCTTTATAATTATATCTTTTATGTACTGATTCCGAATTCTTGCAACTGGAGGATATTCAGGTCCTAAAACAACTATGTTTAACAAATTTCGAAGTGATTTTGAAAACCATTCCGCTGCTTCATTTAATTTTTGATATTCTTTATGTTTAAAAGTTATTTTCAGAGTTCTAATGATAGGTGGATATTTGTATTGTTCTCTTTCATAAATTTGTTCTTTAAACATTTCATCAAAATTATGAACTGATACTTGCTTTAAAATTTGATGATACGGATTATAGCTTTGTATTATAACCTTTCCTCTTTTCTTGGTTCGCCCTGCCCTACCAGCGACCTGCGTCAGTAATTGAAAACTTCGTTCATGGGCTCTATAATCAGGAAAATTCAACAAAGCATCTGCATTCATTACTCCTACTAAACCTACATTTCTGAAATCCAATCCTTTTGTTAGCATTTGTGTGCCAACTAAAATATCGATTTCCTGTTTTTCGAAGGCGCTTATTATTTTTTCATAGCTATATTTACCTCTTGTTGTATCTAAATCCATTCGACCTACTTTAGTTGCAGGGAAAAGTTCCTCTAATTCTTGTTCTACTTGCTCTGTACCAAAACCTTTGGTGTCCAGGTCTGAACCTCCGCATGCCTGACAACTTTCTTGCAAAGCAATAAAATGGCCACAATAATGGCAACGCAATTGTTTTTTAAGTTGATGGTAAGTTAAGCTTACATCACAATTTGGGCATTGCGGGCAGTGACCACAGGTTTTACATTCTACAATAGGCGCATAACCCCTTCTATTTTGAAATAGGATAATTTGCTCACCATTAGAAAGGGTTTCATTTATCTCTTGGATTAGGGCTTGTGAAAAATGACCCTTCATTCTTTTTTTTCTGGTTTCCTCCTTTAAATCAACCAATTGCATATCAGGCAATAGAACATCCCCATATCGCGTTGAAATACTGGCATATCCATATTTACTTTGCTGTACATTATAAAAACTTTCAATACTGGGAGTTGCAGACCCCAATACTATTGAGGCGCCATGTAAATTTGCTAAAACAATAGCGGCATCTCTCGCATGATATCGGGGGGCCGGATCGAACTGTTTATAAGAGCTTTCATGCTCTTCATCTACTATTATAAGTCCCAAATTGGTGTATGGTAGAAACAGGGCAGATCTGGCCCCAATAACAATTTGGGCCTTGGGCTTGTTGTCTACTAAGTTGTTCCAAACTTCTACGCGCTCCTGTGTACTATATTTAGAATGATAAACAGCGACTTTTTCTCCAAAATAGTTCTGTAGTCGTCCGATAAGCTGAGTGGTTAAAGCAATCTCGGGGAGAAGGTATAATACCTGCTTTCCTCTGTTGATACATTGTTCTATGAGGGATACATATACCTCCGTTTTACCGGAAGAGGTAACTCCGTGTAAGAGAACCACTTTGTTCTTTGTGAAAAATTGAAGAATATCTTGCAATGCTTTTTCTTGCTCAAGGTTTAAAGATTTAAGATTGGCTTGTTTGTCATTTCCCAAATAAGTAACCCTATCGGTCTGAAGAAAATATTCATTTATTATTCCTTTATCAATAAGTGACTTTATTACACCTTTTGAAGTATCACTTACTCTTTCCAAATCCGAAACGGCTATGGGTTTTTTCGTGGTGGCAGCCAACTGGTAGAGCGCAAGCAAAACCTGTATTTGTTTTGGGGATCTGGCCAAAGTTTGTAGTAAAGACTCCAGATTTTCCTCAGTGCTGTAAACGTCATCCATTTTTACATAGCGCACCAATTTTGGTTTGTACTGTTCAAAAACCTCCTCTTTTAAAAGAATTATTTTTTTTTGAAGCAACCGATTTAAAAGCGGTAAAACATTTTTTCGATCGATTATCCTACTAATTTCTTGTACTCTTAAGACAGATTGATGTTGTAAGGCTTCATAAACTAGAAACTCATCATCTTTTAGTTCGTTTTCTTCTATAATTGCCTTCTCATTTTTATGAATCAAAGTTTCACTTTCCAGCAATAACGCACTTGGAAGGGCACTCCTAAAAACCTCACCAATGGTACACATATAGTACTCTGCTATCCATGTCCAATGTTTAAGTTGTATTTGTCCTACAATTGGTTTAGCATCAAGAATTTGCTCAATTTCTTTTGCTTCATAAATGGTTGGTTCAGTACAGTGTATTTCATGGACCAATCCGGTGTATATTTTGGACTTTCCAAAGGGTACGGCAACGCGCATCCCTATTTCTATAGTCTCTGCTTGTTGGGTATTTATTCTGTACGTGAAAAGTTTTTCAAGAGGAATTGGTAATATAACATTTATGAAAAATTGCATGGCCAAATGAATGCTATCCTCTAACTCTAATCCAAGTTTGTGTTCTGTATAAAAGCGAAAGATATCCTCTTACTTTTAATTCATTGGGATTATCAGGATTAAGCCAAATTTTGCACCTAAAGGTCATGGCCTGTTCGGGATCAAAAAGTGTATTTCCTTTATACTCGCCATTTGATTTTTCCATTAAATCTTCAATAATCATCATTCCTAAAATAGGTTGGTCTTTCCTTTTTCCCGTGCATTTCACACATTTTGCATCTTTTTTTCCATTTTGCAATATTTCAACTACACGCCCATGGATTGCCCCATCTTCTTTAAAAACCTCAATAATTGCTTTTTCCATCCCGTGCCTATCATCTATAGTTTTCCACTTACCCAAAATAGATTGAGAATTCACTAATTGGGTAATAAAAACGGTGAAAATGAATCCCAGCAGTTTAATTTTTTTAATCATTTTTCTTCATTTTTTTTCTTAGGGAAGTCATAGATAGGTTCAGCTCAAAGCCAAGCAACAAGATATTAGAATTTAACCAGATATACACCATTAAAATTAATAATCCGCCGAGTGCCCCATACA
>CAYTDS010000235.1:0-1808 GCA_964436555.1 uncultured Flavobacteriaceae bacterium
TCAGTTTGATTCAATAACTGGTCTGCCGAAATTTCAAATTGTAAACCATAACTTTTAAGGCGACTTATGATCTCCTGGTTTAATTCATTTTGAAAAAACTCGACCACACTTTGTGCTATGCGGGGGCCTATTTCATCTACGGCAGTAAGTTCTTCAAGAGAAGCCACTTGTATGGCATCAATGGTTTTATATGCTTTTGCCAATTTTTTGGCTACCGTTTCTCCTACAAAGCGAATACCCAAAGCAAAAAGTACTCTTTCAAATGGTATTTGGGTCGAAGCGGCTACTCCAGCCATCAGATTTTCAGCCGATTTATCGGCCATCCGCTCCAAGGGTATAAGTTGATCTTTGGTAAGAACATATAAATCGGCATAGTTGTTTATCAAACCTTCTTTAAAAAGGAGCTCAACCGTTTCTGCTCCCATGCCTTCAATATCCATTGCCTTTCGGGATATAAAATGTTGGATACGTCCGGTAATTTGTGGTGGACAGCCATAGTAATTGGTACAATAGTGCTGAGCTTCGCCTTCCGTACGAACCAGTGTCGTTTCACATTCAGGACATTGGGTAATGTACGATGTGGGTTGGGAAGTGGAAGTTCGTTTCGAAAAATCAACCCCTATTATTTTTGGAATGATTTCTCCGCCTTTTTCAACAAAGACCGTATCCCCTTCTCGAACATCCAATTTTTGAATTTGATCTGCATTGTGTAAAGAGGCACGTTTTACAATGGTGCCTGCTAACAAAACGGGCTTTAAATTGGCCACCGGAGTAATGGCTCCTGTTCGCCCAACCTGGTAGGTAATTTTCTCCAATACGGTTGATACTTGCTGGGTTTTAAATTTATAAGCCAAAGCCCAGCGGGGCGATTTTGCAGTAAAACCCAATTCCTCTTGTTGGTTAATTCTATTTACTTTTATAACCACTCCATCAGTTTCATAAGGCAATTCATGACGATGGGTATCCCAATAGGCAATAAATTGAATCACCTCTTCCCTATTTTTACATAATTTGGCAACAGAGGGCACTTTAAAACCCCATCGGCGGGCTTTGTCAAGCATTTCAAACTGAGAGCTTATTTTTAAATTTGAACCACTAATACCATATAACAAACAATCCAAAGGGCGCTGCGCGACAAGAGCACTGTCCTGTAATTTTAAACTACCTGAAGCTGTGTTTCTGGGATTCATATAAGGCTCCTCGCCAATTTCAATGCGTTCCTGATTCATTTTTTCAAATCCCTTAAATGGTAAGATGATCTCTCCACGAATATCAAATTTTGAGGGAAAATCTCCTTGTAATTGTAAAGGTACTGAGCGTATGGTTTTCACATTGGCTGTAACATCATCACCTTGGAAGCCATCTCCCCTGGTAACTGCTCTAACCAATTTCCCATCTTTATAAGTAAGGTTAATGGAAGCTCCGTCATATTTTAATTCACAGGTAAATTCTACTTCAGCATCCCCTAAAATACGTTGAATGCGCTTCTCCCAATCCTCTAAATCTTCGAGAGAATACGAATTTTCCAGTGAGTACATACGTTGCTCGTGCACAACAGTTTCAAAGTGTTTTGTAACCGCTCCCCCAACCCGGAGTGTGGGCGAATGGGCATCATAGAATTCAGGATGCATTGTTTCCAGCTCTTGTAATTCCTTTAATTTGATATCAAACTCATAATCGGTTATGGTTGGATTATCCAACACATAATAATTGTAATTATGGGTATTCAATTCTTTTCGAAGGGTTTCTATTTTTAATCTGGCATCCATTTATACTTCTTCTTTTTTAATCCACTTGGGCAGGGGTTG
>CAYTDS010000235.1:1908-3482 GCA_964436555.1 uncultured Flavobacteriaceae bacterium
GGTAAGGCCGGTATGATACACTTCTTTCTGTAGCAAAAAACGAGGAATAACCCCGATAGCTTTTCCTTTATGCTCCAAAATACCCTGTGCTACCTTCCCCATTACCCCAATTTTGGCTGCGCCATAAACCAATGTAATGTTTCTCTCGGCAAAAATTCTACCCAAATCAAAGGCATCTTCCAAGATTTTTTTGTCATTTCCTTCACTACTTCCACAAAAAACTACGATACTGGTCATGGTGTAATTTGCTTTTAATTATTGGGCTTTAAATTCCAAATCGCTTTTAACATTCTATCATTTCCCAACATATCTTTTCGCAATTCAATTTCTGAAAAATTTTGGTCTTTCAAAAGTTGCTCCGTTTCTTTTCCTAAATATTGATTGATTTCAAAATAAAGGACCCCTTTTTGTTTGAGATTGTTTTTAGCAAATTCTGCGATGCATCTATAAAAAAGTAGCGGATCCCTATTGGACACAAAGAGCGCCAATTCCGGCTCATGTTTAAGCACATTCCCTGGCATCTCTTTTTTTTCTATAGTTCTGACATAAGGAGGATTGGAAACAATGAGGTCAAAAGCAATCCCTAGATTTTTAATTTGAAGGATATCAGCATGAATAAATTCAACCAATACACCTTGATTTATTGCATTTTGCTTAGCTATCTCCAGTGCATTTTTTGAAACATCCAAGGCATATACTTTTACATTTGGGCAATTCTGTGCCAAAGCAATGGCCAAACAACCACTCCCCGTACCGATATCCAAAATAGTAGTTTGAGCTTCTTTGTTTTGTAAATCTGATCTTATCCATGCTACCAGTTCTTCCGTCTCCTGACGAGGGATTAAAACATGTTCATCGACCATTAAATCCATTCCAAAGAAATGAGCATGTCCTAAAATGTATTGAATGGGTCGCTCTTGTTTCAGCTGACTCAGACCTTCAAACAATGGTCTTTCTTCTTCTTTGGAAATAATGAGCTGGGGTTGTAAGGCCAAATCCAACGGATGTAATTTCAAATAGTGTTCTAGCAGCATATAAAAGAAATGATCTACTTCCTCTTTAGGGAAAAGTTCATCCAACTCTTTGTGAAAAATAGTTTTGATTTCCTTTAACTGCATAGCAAATTATAAGTCCAATAGCATCCAAACAGGACAGGAAAAATGTCCGGTGTTTCCCATGGGTGCGTCAATATATCTGAACCCTGTTTTAAGATATAATTTTTGTGCATCTTTCATATACGGCATGGTTTCCAAATAACATTTTTCAAAACCATATTCTCGGGCTCGATTCAAGCAAACTTTCATCATTTTTGTTCCCAAGCCTTTACCACGTGCAGTCTCCAAGAAATACATTTTTTGTAATTCACATACATTACCCTCATAATTTTCCAATTGCGCTATTCCTGCACAACCTAAAATCTCATCATTTTCTTCGATAACAAAATAGGTGGCTCTTGGGACATCATAATTTTCATACATCTTATCCAGTGCTTTATCGGCATAAGCAGTACCCACTTTTGGTACTCCTAAATCTTCTAACACTTTCCGAATTACGTTGGCAACTTTCGGGTTATC
>CAYTDS010000236.1:0-3470 GCA_964436555.1 uncultured Flavobacteriaceae bacterium
TTTTTAAGGTTAAACAGTTAATACTATCGAGACTTCCTAACGGCAGTCAGGTTCTAATGTTTCGACAGGACAAACTTACTACCCTTAAAACCCGGGACTCGGTTGAGAAATAGTTACTTTCGTTTGTAAACGTTTGTAGTCGTTTGTTGTTGTTTTTATAAAGATGCGGTGGGGATATTCTATGGACTAAGTGCTTTGGAAAAGTACTTATTTGGCGTAATTTACCTTGTAACGCCAATAACTTATCCCACCCAGCATTAACACTCCGGATACGGTATACCAAATAAAACTTGGTGTAATAACTTGTGCTCCGCTGGCATAACTATGCAGCCCAACCAAGTAAAAATTTACTCCAAAGTAGGTCATCATGATACTTCCAAAGGCAACAACGCTTAAAAAGTTAAATGTCCACCTTCCTCTTAGTCCAGGCACCAGACGTGTATGAATAACAAAAGCGTATACCATAATGGATATTAATGCCCAAGTCTCTTTGGGATCCCAGCCCCAGTAACGTCCCCAACTTTCATTGGCCCATTGTCCACCTAGAAAATTCCCTATAGTAAGCATTACAAGTCCCACAGTTAAGGAAAGCTCATTGATAATGGTAAGCTCTTTTAGGTTGATGTCCATTCGGGTTTTATTCTTTTTTGTGGTCATAATAATCAATAAAAGACTCACCACGCCTAATATCATGCCTACGGTTAGCGGGCCATAACTTCCCACAATAACAGCTACATGTATCATAAGCCAATAACTATCTAAAACAGGTTGCAGGTTTGCAATGGATGGATCTATCCAACTTTGGTGGGCAATCCAAAGTAACATAGCTGTTACAAATGCAGATGCAGCAATAGTCATATTGCTTTTGCGACTAAACAAGAGTCCCATGCCTATGGTAGCCCAGGAAACATAGAGTATACTCTCATAAGCATCGCTCCAGGGGGCATGACCGGATATATACCAGCGCATGATGAGTCCGCCGGTGTGCATTATAAAAAACAATACAATCAAGACTTTCATAGCAGTTATGATGTACCGCCATATTTTGCGATCTTTAAAAATCTGGATTACCAGAAATAAAAACATTAAAATACCAACAAGGGCATAATATTTATATAGTTTGTTGAAAACATCCATCTTATTATAGAAAATCTCCGCCTTTATTTTGTTTTCGGTCGGCAAAACTTCTTTTCCATGGTTTTCCTGATTTTGTTTAAATGCGGCTAAAAGCTTATTGGGTTCGGAATAATCTCCGGTAACTTTGGCGTTTTGCAGTGTTATTAGATAATACGGGATGGAGTTTTTTACAAAGTTACCGTACAAAGAATCTGATATTTGAAATTTTCCGGAGCGATATTCCAAGGCTGAAATCCATTTATTGTTCTCGTCATCCAACAGGGGAAATATTTTCACAATGTCTCCGCTTAAGGCTCTATCTAAAAGTGCTAAGCGTAAATCGGCATCTTTAAAATCTTGTTCAAATTTATTTGGGGTATTGGTGGCATATGCTTTTTGAAGGTAAGGTGCCAATTTGTATTGTCCTTGAGCATCAAAAAAATCAGTTGCCTTTACATATTTTTGACCGGATGGTATGCCTACTATTTTTCTAAGGCTATCGTTTTGTCCTTTCTTATCTAAAGCAAGAAATTCTGTATTGTACCAAAGTGCCGGATTCTGTATCATGGACAAGAAGATCTGATCGGCTGTGTAGCCCTTATAGGTCTCTTTTAAACTTAATTTTCGCAATAATTCGGAAGAAAAGGTGTTTATTGGTTTCATACGACCTCCTTCATCTTGTACAACCAATTTCCCAAATTCTGCAGCATGCTCTTTAGATACTATTATTGTACTTAACAAAGAATCTACTTGTTCCTGCGAGGGACCATTAACATGCTCATGATTCTTCTGGGTAAAACCGATAGAAATGGCGCCTAAAAGTAAAATGGCAGTAAAGGCGGCTTTTTTGGATTTTAGTTTGGTTAACGAATTGGCTAAATCCTTAAAACGGGTTTTTCCAAAAAACATAATGCCCATAAGCCCTAAATACAATAGAAAATAACCAATATAGGTTACCCAAGTACCCCAAAAGTCGTGATTTACAGAAAGTCCTGTTCCTTTTTCATCCGGATCAAAAGTGGCTTGAAAAAAACGATATCCTTTGTGGTCCAAAACGTGGTTCATATAAATATCGTAGTCAAACGGTCGCTCATCCTCTATAGTTACCTTGCTCATAAACGAGGCATAGCCTTTTTCCGTACCCGGATATTTTTCGGCTATAAAATCATTCAATTTTATTCCAAAGGGTAAGTCATAAACTTTGGAGCCATATCGAAGCGAAAAATCCAAGCCGGCAACGCTAAACTTATCGGTAAAATTACTTGGCCCTTTTGATCCCAATATTTTTTTCTGAACGGTTTCTCCATTTGATGAAATTTCCAACACCAATGCATCCTGGGTTTGTGGGGTTATTTCGGCAGATGGCACCCTAATAATGCCGTATGACCCCTTCATCATCGGCTCAGGGATTACGAACTGCATTCCTGCTACAGAATATAAAGACCTTAATTGTAGGGGTTGCAAAGTGTCTTGCATAACTACCCCTTGAAATTGATCTGCCATACGAAGAAAACTTCCCTCAAAAGGGATTTGTACCATATAGACGCTATCTGTTGTGTAAATGTTAATTGCTCCTTCGGTTTGCTTGTTTAAGGCAAACAGCACATTGTGAATACTGGCAACCTTCCCCTCTTCCAGATAATGGTCATGCCGGTTTCCATCCCCGGCTTCTACAATTTTTAGGTAGTTCTGGCCATTTTCATCCGCTATCAGGCCTTCCTGGGCGCCTTTAATAAAGTCAACATATGTAATGGTAAACTCCTGTCCATTAAAATCGCTTTTCCAAGGCAAGCTGGATTTCATAGCCTCCGGGGTCACAATAATAGGATCCTCCAAAGCTTTACGTTTGTGCTCTCCTCCTATTTCTCCGTCCACAAAAGCGGTTAAAAATGTTTTATCTGAATAAAAAACACGTTCTGTTTTCCCCTCTCGAATAGGCATCATGCCTTCAAAACTGATATATCTGGTAATAAAAGCGCCGAGGATGATTAATATCCAGGACAGGTGTAAAAGAAGCACCGGCCATTTTTCCCGCCGGAGCAAATTGTAGCGAAAAATGTTCCCAATAAAGTTAATAACAAAAATGACCATAATGACCTCAAACCAAGCCGTATTATAAATCCATATCCGGGCGGTATCTGTACTATACCAGCTTTCTATAAAAGTCCCAAAAGCCATAGCCGTTGCAAACGTTATAAAAAGAATAGCCGTTAAACGCGTAGAAAAGAGAATTTTCTTGATTTGATCTAACATTTTGGTAAAAATATGGTTTACAGCATGCAAAAGTAGGGTATTTAGAGTGAATAATCTGTTTATTAACACTCCTGGGTAAACTATATTTTCCTCTTGGCATG
>CAYTDS010000237.1:0-1910 GCA_964436555.1 uncultured Flavobacteriaceae bacterium
CAAATTGTATATCTTTTCTTTTGGGTTTCTTAAACCAAATAAAAATGCAGAATAATTTTGAAAACTGCATAAAATAATCCAGCAGTTATTTGAAGGTAAATCCATACATGCTAGGAAAACTATCTCAACATTTGGACATACGTTTTCAATGATAAAAAGTAAAAAATTGCCGCCATCGTAGGAAAAATAACTCCAACAATAAGAAGGGAATAGTTCAGCATACTTTCATCATTAAAAAGATAATCGGTGAACATGGCAGTAATTGTTGGGCCCATTCCCAATCCGATTAAATTGAGAATAAACAAAAACACGGCTGAACCAAAAGATCGCATATTGGACGGCAAAATTTCCTGCGTAGAAGCGGAGGCCGGCGTAATGGTAGCACCAATAAAAAAATTTAGCGGAATTGTCATTATCATAGCCATTTTCTCAGTAGGCATCATGGTAAAAAAAACTGCCGAAATTAATAAGCCCAATACGGAGTACATTGCTGTTCGCGGTTTTGCGTCCTTATATCCTCTTATATATAAAGAATCTGATAAACGGCCGCTAATTAGCGTCCCTATGGTACAAAAAATAGCAAAGGAAAGCCCATAACCTACACTGATGTCACTCACATTGGAACCGAAAGTACGAACAAAAAAAGTGGGGGTCCATAAAGAAAAGCTATAAGCGACAACCGTGTAAAGTCCTGTAGCAATACTAATTAGTATGAAGGATTTTTGATTCTTTAGCAACTTCAAAGACTGTAGAATAGAAAAATTGCTTTTTGATACCCCTTTTCTGGGGGGCTCTTTTACTGTCAGCATTAAAGCCATAATTACTATTCCCGGAATACCTATCAACAAAAAAACACTTTGCCATGGATATATTTCGCCAATCAATGGAATGTTCCAGATGGCTTCTTCAGTCGATAATTTTACTAATAGTCCACCTATTACAATTGCTATTCCTGTCCCTATATAGATACCCATAGAATAAATGCCAAAAGCCGTTGCAAGTTTATTCTTCGGAAAATAATCTCCTATCATTGAATAAGCGGAAGGTGATAGCGTTGACTCCCCGATACCAACGCCAAGGCGAGTGACGAAAAATTGTCCGAAATTTTTGGCTACTCCACCAAAAGCAGTCATCACGCTCCAAATTCCAATGCCCCAAATAATAATGTTTCTTCTATTTTTTCTATCGGCTAACCACCCTATTGGTATGCCCAAGAATGTATAGAATAAAGCAAAACTAAAACCCATCAACAGGCTCATTTGAAAATCACTTAGGTTTAAATCCCGTTTCATGGGAACTACCAGAAGGCTTAAAATTTGACGGTCCACAAATGATGATACATATGCTAACATTAATATTGCTACTACATACCAGGGGTAATTGAGGTTGTCCTTGCTCTCTGAATTATTCATTTCATTATAATCTTAATTGCTGTACGTACGATTCAGCCAATCAACCACCTGCATCCAGCTATCTAGAGGAATTTTTGCATGGGTAGTATTTTTCATAACCAGAAACTCCTTTTTATCACCGGGAATTAAATCATATAATTCTTTAACCTTGTCAACTGTAAATAATTCATCCTCATCGCCAACACCCACCAAAACAGGAATATTCATATCCGGCGACAGCCGAAGTGTTTTAACATCAAGCATCATCATAAATCTGGGCGTATATCGCATGGTAAATAAACTGTCTTTAGTAACTGTCATTCCTTCCCTGTAATAATTATAAGATTGATATGATGGACGCAGAAGTGCACTTGCCATAAATCTCGCTTTTTCAAGAAATGAAGGTGGCTTTGATAAACCTTTTCTGCCTTCATAAGCACCCGACAACATTACTAACCCGGAAATCTTGGCAGGAACTTTTTTTGCAACACAAAAAGCGGAGGCTACCCCCAAACTGTG
>CAYTDS010000237.1:2010-3431 GCA_964436555.1 uncultured Flavobacteriaceae bacterium
CTGGCTTCATCAGAAGCCAAAAACAAATACACATTTGCCACTTCATCTGGAGTTCCCATCCTATTGGCAGGAATTTTACTAAGCATGGCTTCTCGGATGTTTTCAGGGATAGTTTCTATCATGTCCGTTGCTATAAAACCCGGTGCAACCGCATTTACTGTGATCCCCTTTTTCCCTAATTCTCTGGCCCAAACCTTGGTCATCCCAACGATTCCGGCTTTTGAAGCAACATAGTTTGTTTGCCCGTAATTACCATATAAGGCCACAATAGATGAAGATTGCACTATGCGCCCATATCCATTTGCAACCATAAAAGGAACCACGGCTTTTGTGCAATTAAAGGCTCCCTTAAGATTTACATCTATTACCGCTTGAAATTGTTCCTCGGTCATGTTCAAAAGACTTGCATCCCTTAAAATCCCGGCATTATTTATTAGAATATCTATCTGACCAAATTTGTTTACCACATCTTTAGCTGCCTTACCAACGTTATTCATATCGGTTATGTTCACTTCATCAAAAACTGCTTTAAAACCCATTCCCTTTAACAATTTTATAAGATCCAAGCCCTTTTGCTTTTCCACATCCCATATGATTACCGTTGCCCCCTCTTTAGCGAATCGAATGGCAGAGGCCTTTCCAATACCGTTAGCCCCTCCCGTTATAATTACTACTCTATTTTTTAGTTTGGACATCTTTATTTATTAATTATAATTTTTTTAATAGTATTAAATAAAAATACAAAAAAAGTACAATGAATATTAATTATTATGCCAAGGGTACAAAAAATTAAACTTCTTCAATAAACTTTACCAGTGCCTCTTTTAAAAGAGTATAAAAATAGGCATCATCACCCATAGGAATTCGATTATTTCGTTTTATTGATATGTATCCATGCAACAAGCAATGCAAACCCTGATAAACCTTATATGCCTCATTATCCGTCTTAATCTCCGGATTAGTTGATTTAATGATGTTTTGGATAATTGTAATATTCTTAGAAATTAATTCCTTATCCAATTCTTTTTGTTTTACATGAAACATCAAATCGTATAACTCTCCATGATTCTCCGAAAACTTTAAGTATTCCAATCCAATTTGCATTAATTTTTCTCGTGGCGTATATGCCAGATTATTTGCAATTGATTCAAATCCGGCATTTAAAATACTGGATCCTCTACACCCCAATTGAAAAAGAATATCGTCCTTATTCTTAAAATAATGATAGATATTAGGTGGTGTATATCGCATTATAGCAGCAATTTTATTAACTGACACCATTCCCCAATCATTTTCCTCTTTCATTAAAAGAATAGCTGTATCCAAAACCGTGTTTTTAAAATTATCTATATCTTCTTCTCTCCGAACCTTGCTACCCTTCATTATGGAATCTATTAAATTATTTAATGGTGTTAAATTAC
>CAYTDS010000238.1:0-3425 GCA_964436555.1 uncultured Flavobacteriaceae bacterium
AAAAAGGCGATGTTTTAGGTACTTTAGGAACTCCGGATATTAATGTGAATTATGCCCCGCACCTTCACTTTCAGCTGATTCAAGATATAGGCACATATCATGGGGATTATCCTGGGGTTTGTACTACAAAAGAGATGGAATACTACACAGAAAACTGTCCGAATCCACTTTTTCTTCTGAAAGTATAGTTCCATTCTCCCGATAAAAAGCAGTTTCCATCGTTTAGCGAATCTTAGTGCCAGATACGGTTATCGGTTATTTTTTACATTTCAACTACCTTTTGTCCAATAACCGAATAATAAGGGTTTTTCAACGATTTACAACCGAGCCCAGCTACCTCATGGCGTTAAATTTACAGAAGAAAACCCCAAGTCATGAAAGCAATTTTAACCTTAATTTTTATCATCTTCATCGGAGTAGCTGCACAGGCTCAAAACAACTCAAAGGAAATTAAAGTTGAAACCATAACCATGGGAATTGAAATGAATCTCGAAGCTGTTACTTCAAGCAAAGACACTAGCGTTGCTCGTTTATATATGTTCAAAAATTCTTTGGTAAAAAAGGAATTGTCTTTCACAACAAAAAATGACAAAGCTAAATTGGCTTAATTTCTTTTCGGTTCTAAGTTTCACTCCTTCCATTTCCTTCTTTACTCTTTTTACTTTTTCAATTATTTCCTCTTTTCCTTTTCTACTCGTTTTATTTTTTTCTTGGATTTATAATACACTTCGGTTTACTTCACTGTTTGTTTAGGACGTTTCACTTTCTAATTTTTCCGCTTTACTCAATTACGCTCAGTATTACCCTCGTTGCAGGCCTATCTTTGTTTCAGAAATTAAAAATCAATTTAAAAACATATAATATTTAGAAAGCATGAAAAAAGTAAACGTAACATTAGGAATAGGGGTATTAGCTTTAGTACTATTATCCTTTGCATTTAGAAACAACTGCGAAAATAGAGAGGATGATTCCGTACAGTATTTGATTAAAGAACACAATCCTTTTGCAGAAGGTATCCGACTAGAGGCAGAAGTAGCCAGTCTTAAAGTAGAAGATTTATATTTAATTGAAGTTGAAGAAGAAATAGAGTTAGGGTTTGATGTGACTACACATTTACCTAAGGGGTTTAATGCATATGAAGGAATGATTATTACTAACAATCCTTTGTCAGAGTTTGCTTTTAATGAAGAAAAAGATTCAAATTATTTCTCAGAAGAGGCTTTACTAACTATTAATGAAGCATACCACGTTTTTGCAGAAGGCATGCTATTAGAAAAGAATGCTGCGGCGTTAAAAGTTCAGGATATTACAATTATAGAAGTTGAAGATGATTTGGACCTTAGTATCCGGGCAAATGAAGGAAAGGATTATATTCTTTCCAGCATGTAGAAAATATTAAAAAAGGATTAGAGAACTGAATAAGCTCCTTAACTATAAGAGTTTATTCGGTTTTTTGATTTTAGGTATAAGCCCATGACAGCAATATTAATTAATGTAAATTTGTTTTAACACTTTGAATTTGAAATTTAAATCCACAATTAATTTGAAACTTAAAGAGGTCAAACAAACGGAAATAGTAAAGATTGCAGCCCTTATTTCGATTTTGGTTAATTTTCAGCGTACGGTCTTTTTCTTTAAATCCGGTAAATTTTTAATTGATAGTTTTTCAGGAACTTCCCTAAGGGATATTATTTTTAATTTAATATTCTTCTTTATCTTTCCTTGGCTTATTTTACAGTTTAATGGTAACTGGACCTATCGATTCTTGGCTCCAAAACCTTTAAAAATTTTAATATCCGTCTTTTTTAATAGTACCATACTTATTGGATGTATAGTCTTATTCAAATCCCTATATCCCCCATTTGTTGGAGAAAGAATGCCTATTGAAGAAATCCGATTTTTGGATTTTAAGTTTGGGCTTATTTTTATAATTACTTTTTTTATTGCCAGAATTCTAAGGCTGCAAGTAAACCAGCGACAAAGCCTGTTGGAAAACGAGCGTCTTAAACAACAGAATTTGCAAAATGAACTTTCGGCACTAAGAAATCAAATAAATCCCCATTTTTTATTCAATTCATTAAACACACTTAATTCACTAGTTCGTGACAACAAAGAAGCAACCTAATTTGTCAATAAATTATCTTTTATGTATCGCTATATACTACAAAGTGGCGATAGAAATATGGTTACTATTGAGGAAGAATTGAAGTTTTTAGAGAGCTATAGTTATTTAATAAAAACGAGATATAGAGAGCGTTTTGAACTACAAATTGCCATTGGAAGTGAGCACTTGGATAAAGAAATACCGCCATTGGCACTTCAGGTACTCGTTGAAAATGCAGTGAAGCATAATGAAATTTCGGAGGAACATCCGCTTAAAGTAACGATTTATACTGAGGGCGAATTTATCCATGTTGAAAATGAGATTAGACCAAGAACATACGAAGCAGAGGGAACCGGAAATGGCTTATTAAATTTACAGAAGCGATATGCGCTACTCGGAAATCAACAAATTGTAATAAGCAATGACAATGCTCTATTTTGTGTAAAACTACCCTTAAACACTGCTAAATGAAAGTCATAATTGTAGAAGATGAGCTTGCAGCAAGCGAAAACCTAATATTCCTGCTTAAAAACATACAGCCAGAAATTGAAGTACTGGCTGTTTTGGATTCAGTAAGAGCTGCGGTTACCTATTTTTCTAAACCCAATGAGGCTGTTTTAGTCTTTATGGACATTCATTTAGCTGATGGGATTTCATTTGAAATTTTTGACAAGGTCCGCATTGAGATTCCTGTGGTGTTTACCACGGCTTATGATCAGTACGCCCTAAAAGCGTTTAAAGTAAATAGTATTGATTATTTGCTAAAACCAATAGATGAAGATGAATTGAGCAAAGCATTAGAGCAATTTAAGCTAAAAGTAAAACAAGAAAAAAATGTAGATGATTCAATGATTGGTTTGCTCAGTTTTATAAAAGCAAAAACAAAGACCTTTAAAACCACCTATTTGGTAAGTCAGAGAGACCAGTTAATACCAATTAAAACAGCAGATATAGCCTATTTATACATTGATTTAGGGATTGTGAAAGCAGTGACTAAGGACAATCATACTTATGTTATTGATGAAAAATTAGAAGATATTGAGAATGACTTAAATCCGGAAAATTTTTATCGTGTGAACAGACAATTTATTGTACGTCGAGACGCTATTGTCAACATCAACTATTATTTTAACAGTAAGTTAATTGTAAATGTTACCCCCCCGTTTGTAGAGCGTATCGTGGTCAGCAAGGCAAAGGCCACTGAATTTAAACAGTGGTTGAATTCTTAAATTTAGCACCTAGCTTTTTTTCTTTTCTTACCCAGATTTTTTGAATCGATAACTTTTTGAATGTAGGTTTCTGCTAAAGGAACGGAACAAGC
>CAYTDS010000239.1:0-3380 GCA_964436555.1 uncultured Flavobacteriaceae bacterium
CAAATTTAGTCAATTATTTTTCTTTTTCCTTACTCCCGTTACATTCGTTTTACCTATAAGACTATTGGTAAAGTTTATCTAATCAAGATTTAAAGCAAATTAGTTCAACTTATAGCTAACATCCTCTTCTTCCAATTGCAATATCAATTCACTATTTATATTGATTTTTTGTTTTCTACAGGACAAATTCACTTTGATTTTATCTTGCTGTTCAAAAACCATAAAATGCACTCCAATGTTAACCGTATGTTATCATTTTGGAAAATCACAAAAAACCTTAATATTTCTAAGGTTTTTAATTAATTATTTCGTTTTTTTTTTTTTTACGTTTGCCGAAATGTCTTACGGTAATGCGCAAAATGGTATAGATATAAATTCATGGTATAATTCTAAAAACTAAAAACAATTATGATAAAAAATACTCTGCCGTTAATGGGGCTATTATTAATTACTTTTACAAGCTGTGATAAAGATCCTGCATCTAGTGAGAGGGTAGCCGTTTTACAAAGTTTTGAGGAACAAATAATGAGTATCCCAAACAATGATTTTGATAATATTGACCTTGTGTCTGCTTACGGAGAAGTCATGAAGGAGGTACTGACTCTTGCCAAAGATGCAGATTTTAGGGATTTTATTTTTCGAAGTGCGCAAACTTCAAATAAAAATGATGATGATTATGTTATAAGCTTGGATAAAGCGACTAAAACATTAAAGTCCTCACAAAAGCACACTAAATCTGCGCTAATTCTAGAATCTTTAATTTCTAAAATTAAAAACCTTAATAACAAATATGAGCCTATTGTTTTTTTTCCCAAAGCAGAAACAATTGAAGATAATATTTTGACAAACAAGAGCTACGATATTGCAAAGAACTTAAAAGAACCTATTGTTGTTTTAAGAGGGGCATACAATAAGGATTACTCCGTACCCGGTTATAAGCTTAGTGCAAATGGTGAATTGATTTTTGAGCGCATGGTTACCGAGGAGTATGCATGGGAGAATGATGTTTACGTAATCGGGGCTGCAGAAGATACTTTGGAAAAGATAAATTTAGACAGCGATAAACAAAATAAAGATTTTGAAGTTACATGGGGTGAAAATTCTAAGGCTAACTTCATAAGCCGTATTAATGGCAGGCAAGAACTTGGAGGGCGAATACAGGTAGTAAGTAATTTAAATGAGATAGAACATTGGCTTTCCGGAAAATTGGAGTTCAGATTAATTATTTCCGGAGTCCAAGGAGGTGCGGGAACTGTTATCCGAGATATTCCATTTCCAAAAGTTAAACGCAAACATTTTAAGGATAAAAAATGGTATGATTATAATGTATTCCTATTTAATTGGAATCTATCCAATCTAGGTGACTATAATGTTGAGAAATGGATGGAAAGAGACGGTGGTTCTAATACAGAAGTTTCTATTAGTATTCCGGGCAGTGCTTTTAAGCCAGCCACAAGCACTACGCCAGCACAACCCGCATTTCCAGGGACTACAGTAAAGGTGTCTTCGAAAAGAGATGATGATGATTTGGGCTCAAGCATTGTGCAGTTTTCAGATAATATAACTCAAATTTACCCTTTGGGAAAAATCAACATTAGGAGAAAATAAAGCGTGACCATACCTTGGGTGGGGAGATCCATCCAGGGTATTTTAAATATTGATAGTATATAGAGGTTCTTTAGAGTCCTTACTACTTACTAATACTTGTATTCAGTAAAGTCAAAATTAAATACACTTGGCTAGTTCACTTGAAAATTCATACAAAAACATCAAATCAATAGAAAACCAAACTTCTTTGTAAATGAAAAAAAACTTATTTTTCCTATCATATTTACTTCTTAGTACGGGTTTGGCTGCCCAAAACAAAAATTCAGTCTTTTTAGAATTGTCTTTTGGTCGTAGTCTTCATGGCACCGGAGATACCTCCGGTTACCATTATGGCTTTACTTATGGCCAATCATTTTCTAAAAAATTTTATTGGCAATTGGGTCTAGAGGGCACCTTAAATGATGTGCTAGATTTTCCATTGTTTTATCAAGATGATCTTGGCAATAGGTTCGATGCAAGTCTGCATACGGTGACCGCTGGCTTTCAGGTGGTATCCGGTATTAAATACAACTTGGTGCAGAGTTCAAACCATGAAGTGGGCATTGCCTTACTGCCCGTTTTTAGATATCAAGCTACCTCTCTAAGTGATCTTTATGATACCTTATTTCCGCCATTAACTGGGTTACCTATCCCAGTGCGGAATATTGTACGGATTTCACCAGGGAGAACATTTACGGTAGGGGCTTCTTTAAGGCTGCAGTACCGCTATGTGTTTGAAAATAATCTTTCTTTAGGAATCAATGGCGCCTTCCAATCCGATACTAATGGCGATACGTTGCCCAGCTATTTCATAACCTTTGGAAAACGATTTTTATAATCCCAACCTAAGCAAAACTGTTTTCACAATGAACACGAAAACAATACAATTAGCGGGCGAAAGAAAATCAATTTAACTTATAGCTAACTTCCTCTTCTTCCAATTGCAATAACAATTCACTATTAATATTGATTTTTTGTTTTCTACAGGACAAATTCACTTTGATTTGATCTTGCTGTTCAAAAATTGTAAAATGTAAAGGATGATTCCCTTTGTGATAAGAGAAGGTCTTTTTTAGATGATATACCCTCTCTTCTTTCAACTGATCAATATCGAAGTTGATGGTAAGTTTTTTGGCATAGGTTTCCATAACATCCTGTAGCTGCATTACGGTATTAAACTTAAGTCGCGCTTCCCCTTTTTTCCCGGTTTCTTTGTTGGTCCAACCTTCCTGAACCAATACTTTAAAATAGGTAAAGGAGTTAATCATTAGAAAATGGCGGAATTTTAAGTATTCTTCTCCAAAAATACGAAATTCAAAGGTGTCTGTATAATCTTCTAAAGTAAAAGAGGCCCAACCCTTACCGTTTTTTGAAGTGCGGTGATGCACATCGGTAACCACCCCTGCAAAGGACAGTTCTTTGTTTATGTGCTTCTCTAACTCCGTACATGCGGCAACTCCTGCGTTACAAAAAGCATTGATTTCAGTTCTAAAATCGTCTAATGGATGTCCGGAAATGTATATGCCAACCACTTCTTTTTCTCTTCGAAGCTTTTCCATTGTGCCCCATTCACTACAGGGAGGTACCACGGGCTCCGGAATCTGAACTTCACTGGCATCGCCGAAAAGGCTTACCTGACTAGAGTTCTCATTCTCCTGAAACTTGGCTCCGTATTTCATGGCTTTTTCCAGAAAGGTAATCCCATCCCCATCATCGTGAAAATATTGAGCTCTGTGAGTCAATTTAAAGGAATCGAACCCGCCGGCTACCGCAAGATTTTCAAAGGCTTTTTT
>CAYTDS010000240.1:0-3374 GCA_964436555.1 uncultured Flavobacteriaceae bacterium
CAAAATGAGCCGGAGAAAGCTATTGAAAATGCGAAGAGTCATGGTGCAAAATATATCATGTGCGCCTGGGTGCCCCATGCAGAGGGAATCTTTGCATTGGAAGAAACTCAGAAGGCGATTACTGTTTTTAACAAAGCAGGAAAATTAATTAAAGAAGCGGGTTTAATTTTAGCATATCATCCTCATGGGTATGAATTTGGGCCTTATGAGGACCGAACCTTATTTGATTATATGGCAGAAAATGCCGAACATTTTTCATTTGAAATGGATGTGTTTTGGATAAAACACCCCGGTCACGATCCGGTTACACTTTTGCGCAAATACCCATCAAAATTTGTGCTAATGCATTTAAAAGACAGAGCTCACGGTACTATTGGTAACCAGAATGGGAGAGCAGATGTAGAGACCAATGTGGTGTTAGGCAAAGGCGATGTTGGTATCGCCCCTATTATTGCGGAAGCCAAGAAAATGGGCATTGAGTATTTATTTATTGAAGATGAATCGTCCAGAGTGGTAGAACAAGTTCCTTTAAGTCTGGAATTTTTAAAGAGTTTGGAGGAATAAAAGAACTATCGCGTTACAACAGCAATTGGGTCAAATTCTTAACAGGAAGTTCGCTAACTATTAGAATTTGACTTTTTTTTTGGTCTTATTTTGAATTATCCCTTCCAAAGTCTTCGATTAGCTGTTAGATATTTAAAATGATGCTAGGTCATTTCCATGTCGCAACAAAAAACCGTAATTTCAAGCAAAATTAAGCTTCTATGGACCTAAATAAAATCTTGATTTTGTTTTCGCATCCCCTGTTTGAAAAATCGCAGGCGCATAAGCAGTTGGTAGCGCATATACCCCAATCCGAAAACATTACTTTTCATGATTTGTATGAGCACTATCCGGAATTTAATATTGATGTAGCCCGCGAGCAAGCCTTGTTGAAAAAGCATGACATTATAATTTGGCAGCATCCACTCTATTGGTATAGCTGCCCTCCTTTGATGAAGCAATGGATTGATATGGTTTTGGAGTATCGATGGGCATATGGTTCTGAAGGAAATGCTCTAGTAGGAAAGCACATTTTTCAAGTGGTTACCACAGGTGGAAAACAGGAGAATTATTGTAAATCAGGAAGGGATCGTTTTACTATTTATGATTTACTGGAACCTTTTAATCAAACGGCCAAAGTCTGTAAGATGCATTACCTACCTCCCTATGTGGTTCACGGTACTTTTGATATGGAAACTGAAGATTACAGGCAAGCCGGGCAACAGTACCGCGAGTTATTGAAGTTTTTATTGACAAATCGTTTGGACAATAAAGAATTTTCAAAGACCTTCTATATGAATGATTGGTTTCATAAAATAGCTACTCATAATGGAAACTAATTTCTTTCAAGAGGCTATTATTTATTTAACTGCAGCCGTCGTTTTTGTTCCTTTGGCCAAAAAAATGGGCTTAAGTTCTATTTTGGGATATCTTTTTGCAGGGATTATTATTGGTCCGTCTGTTTTTGAATTAATAGGGCAAAAGGGATCAGATATTATGCACTTCGCTGAATTTGGTGTGGTTATGATGCTTTTTGTAATAGGGCTGGAATTAGACCCCTATAAATTCTGGAAAATGCGCAAGTTTATCGCCGGTATGGGTTCTATTCAGGTTTTGGGAACTGCAGTTGTTTTGTTTTTTGGTTTACAGCTTATTTTGGGATGGAACTGGCAGATTGCTCTTACCATTTCTTTGGCCTTAGCCCTTTCATCAACGGCAATTGTATTGCAAACCTTAAAGGAAAAAGGACTTAACAATACCTCCATGGGAAGGTCTTCTTTTGCAGTGCTACTCTATCAGGATATCGCGGTAATCCCCATTTTGGCCATTATACCATTGTTGGTTTCGGAAGTATCCGGAACAAATGTAGTTGAGATTGCTCCTTCCCTAATTTCTGACTTTCCCGGATGGCTTCAAACACTTGTAGTTATTGGGGCTATCGTTTCCATTTATTTCTCCGGAAAGTATCTTTTTGTTCCTGTGTTAAGAATGGTTGCTAAAACCAGATTACAAGAGTTATTTACAGCCTCCGCGCTGCTCCTTGTATTTGCTGTTTCTTATTTAATGCAATTGGTAGGGCTTAGTCCGGCCTTGGGTGCATTTATGGCAGGGGTTGTTTTGGCAAATTCAGAGTTTAGACACGAGTTAGAGGGAGATATAGCACCGTTTAAGGGACTTCTTCTGGGGCTATTTTTTATCGGAGTGGGTGCTTCAATAGACTTTAGGTTAATTTTAGAAAATCCGGTTTTTATTTTAGCTTTTGTTGTAGGTCTTACGGTATTAAAGTTTTTAGTGCTTTTTGGCATCGGAAAATTATATGGAAAGAACTTAGACCAAAACCTGCAGTTTTCAACAGGTCTGAGTCAGGCAGGAGAATTTGGTTTTGTGATCATGGGTTTTGCTATGGGGTTGGGAATTGTACCAGGAGTACTTTCCAATCAAATTTTAGCGGTAATTGCCCTGTCTATGCTACTAACTCCTTTTTTAACTGCGTTAAATGAAAAATATATTCTTCCAAATGTTGGCACTAAGACAACCGTAGATGATGAAGATGTTGAAATTGATGAACAAAATGAAGTAATCATTGCCGGTTTTGGACACTTTGGAAGCACCATAGGAAGAATGCTCCGGGTTAATAAGGTTGATGTAACGGTATTAGACCACGATGCAGAACGGGTAGAGACCTTGCGAAAATTGGGATTTAAGGTGTATTATGGGGATGCAACCAGATTGTCGTTGTTAAAGGCAGCAGGAGCCGATGAAGCCAAATTGTTTATTGCAGCTATTGATAATCCGGCGATTAACCTTCAATTGGTTGAACTTTTGCGGAAGCACTTCCCACATTTAAAGATTTTAGCCCGGGCCAGAAACCGTAACGACGCCTATGAGTTAATTGACCATGGGGTTGAAAATTTCTATCGGGAAACCTTGTACACCGCAGTACATTTGGGTGTAGATGCTTTGGTTGAGCTGGGCTTTAGAAAATACACCGCTACTCGGCAGGGACAGCACTTTATAAAATATGATCAGGAAACCACCGTGAGATTGGCTAAAAAACGGCACGATAAAATGGCGTATATGGTTACAGTTCAGGAAGAGGTAGAGCTTCAGGAAGATTTGTTACGACGTGATTTGTTTGCTCAAAATCAAGGAAATGATCACTCTTGGGACAGTGAACATTTGAAAAAAGATGTCCAGGCAGTTCCTGAAAAATAGGAACCAGGCTATTTTTTAATGGCTAATCCCACCATGGAATCTGCCGTGCCATAATACAAAAACCACTGTTCTTTAAAAAAGACCAAGCCTTCTATGAAAGTTGTGCCCGCGGCATA
>CAYTDS010000241.1:0-3372 GCA_964436555.1 uncultured Flavobacteriaceae bacterium
CGTTCTTTAAGTATTCTTACAAGTTTCTGGAGTTTAGCTGATGATTGAAGCAGATGAGAATCCGGGACTAACTTAGCAGCTGCATTGTTGTGAAGGTGTTTCAGGATTATTGGGTGAAATAGAGCTGCAAGCTCTTCATCTGTCTTTACTTGTAAATAGGAATGATTATACCATTTGGTTTTGTCGGGATCAAAGCGCGCGCCTGATTTTTGCACACGCTCTAAACTAAAACTGTCAACGAGTTCATGGAGAGTAAAAATTTCTTGTTCAGTTCCCGGATTCCATCCTAATAGCGCCAAGAAGTTCACTACAGCTTCGGGAAAGTAACCTGCTTCTCTATAGCCAGTGGAATTTCCCCAGGACAAAGGAAACACTGGAAATCCTAGTTGCTCACCATCACGTTTACTCAATTTACCTTTACCTTGTGGTTTCATAATAAGAGGCAGATGAGCAAATTGGGGAGAATTCCAACCGAAAGCATCATAGAGTAGTTGGTGTAGCGCTAATGAGGGAAGCCATTCTTCTCCCCGGATTACATGTGTTATTTCCATTAAGTGGTCGTCCACAATATTTGCTAGATGATAAGTAGGCATTCCATCACTTTTGTAAAGTACTTTGTCATCAAGAACATTGCTATCTATTTCAATAGTCCCGCGAACAATGTCATGCAATAATATTTTTTGATTTTTCGGGGATTTAAATCGAATTACATACGCTGTTCCATTATTCAACTTTGCATTTGTCTCCTCTTGACTTAAGGAGAGTGAGTTGTTTAGTTTAAGGCGGTTATGCCAATTATAGATAAATGTTTTTCCTTTTTGCTCGTGATCTTTTCTCAGAGTATCCAGAGTTTCATTCAGGTCAAATGCATAATAAGCGTTTCCAGATTCTATTAGTTTTTGAACATAAGTTGCATATATATCTTTTCTTTCGCTTTGCCTATAGGGACCGTAGCCTCCTTCTTTTCCCGGTCCTTCGTCGAAGGGAATACCACACCAATTTAGGGTGTCAATGATATAGTTTTCGGCTCCTTCAACATAACGGTTCTGATCAGTGTCTTCTATGCGTAGGATAAAATGTCCTCCGTGTTTTTTAGCAAACAGGTAATTATATAGGGCGGTACGAACGCCACCAATGTGGAGCGCCCCGGTTGGACTTGGAGCAAAACGCACACGAACTTTTTGGTTCATTTCATTTGGTTTCATAGGCAAAGATACTTTATGGAAAATATATTTTTGGTATTTATATTAAAATTGAACTTTTAGTTGGTTTTTATTGAATTTTTGGAATATAAAGAGGGTTCAATCTATCTGGAAATAGAAGTGATTTAGTGTCTTTTTTTGCCTTGTGATTATTTTTGTGAGCTTGCACACTATCTTAGTTTTAACAGTTTTTTGGATAGTTTTTTGGCAGTATAAAGTATCTTGGCTGTAAATGTTTTATTTTGAGCAGTTACACATTTATCACCCGGGAACTGGAAAAGTTTGTAAGTAAGTATTACACGAAGAAACTTATAAAAGGAGTTTTGTTTTTTATTTCTCTTGGATTATTGTTTTTTCTAGGAGTTATATTTGTTGAATATCTGTTGTGGCTTGGTTCTAAAGGACGTCTTTTCTTGTTCCTAAGCTTTGTTTTGGCCCAGTTGGTTTTAGTTTATTATTATATTTTGGTGCCGGTATTTTATCTTTTTAGACTAAGAAAGGGCATAGGGAATAAGGAGGCCTCCTTACTTATTGGAAAGCATTTTCCGGAAATTGGTGATAAGCTTTATAATTTGCTTGAGTTATCAGAGGAGAGTAGGCGTTCTGAACTATTGTTAGCGAGTATCGAGCAAAGATCGGCAAGTCTAAGGCTTTTTCCTTTTTTAAAGGCCATTGATTTTACGGATAGTTTCAAGTATGTCAAGCTTTTGGTGATTCCTACGACAATTTTTGTTCTTATTTGGATTTCAGGAGAGCTTACTTCCTTTTTTGGATCCTTCACCCGTGTTGTTAATTACGACTTGGCGTACGAGGCTCCGGCCCCTTTTAAGTTTAGAATACTGACGGAAAGGCTGTCGGTTCTTGAGAATGTTCCGTTTACTTTGGAAGTGACTACTGAGGGTAGTGTTATACCGGACAATGTGGCTTTGGTAATGTACGGCAAAGAGCACTTTCTTCAAAACAGGAATGGGACATACGAGTATACCTTTATTTCACCAAGCAAGAACGTCGATTTTTATTTTATAGCAAATGGGATTTCCTCGGGAACATATCGATTAGAGGTTCTTAAGGCGCCTACAATTCGAGATTTTTACATGTTGCTGGAGTACCCTGCTTACACAGGTAGGAGTAATGAGATAATTAAAGGAACGGGAAATGCTTTAGTAGCTGAAGGAACTAAGGTTAGTTGGAAAATAGAAGCAGTGAACACTGAGGCTATTAGTTTTATAATGGATGATAGTATTACGGAGTTTCGAAGGAAGAATGATATCTTTGAATTGTACCAAAAAGTATATTCAAGTATGACTTATAGTCTCAGTACAGCTAATGATAATGTACAGAACTTTGAAAGACTGGAATATCGGTTTAATGTAATTAAAGACTTATATCCTACTCTTAGGGTAAGTCGGGTAGCTGATTCTTTGAATCTAAATGTTTCATATTTTTTTGGAGAGGCTTCTGATGATTATGGGCTTTCAGAGTTGAGGTTAGTTTACTATGCTAACGGGCAGGAGGATAGGCCTCAGGAGTTGTTATTAGAGAGACCTTCTGGTAATTTTTCCCAGTTTTACTATACCTTTCCATCCGGTCTAGTGTTAGTACCTGGGATGGAGTATAGTTTTTACTTTGAGATTATCGATAATGATGCTATTCATAAGGGTAAGAGAACTCGGAGTGAAGTTTTCAATGAAGTAATTCTCAGTGAAGATGAGTTAAAAAGAAAGGATCTAGAAATGCAGCAATCCATTATTGATAAGATGGATAGGTCATTGGACGAAATTAGGGAACAAAAAGGAAATTTTAAGGAGTTAGATAGTAAGCAAAGCCAAACAGATAGACTTAGCTTTAACGATCAGAATAGGTTGAAGGATTTTTTGAATAGACAACAAGAGCAAGAAGGTTTAATGGAAAATTTTAGTAAGAGTCTTAAGGAGATTTTAGCAAAGAACCAATCAGACACAGAGTTGAATAAGTTGTTACAGGAGCGCCTTGAACGGCAGGAATTGGAGGCAAGGAAGAATAAAAGACTCTTGGATGAATTACGCGGCATAGCTGATAAGTTGAACAAAGAGCAACTTATGCAGCGACTGGAAGAACTGGCGAACAGACAACAGAATAGTCAGCGAAATTTGGAGCAGCTGGTAGAATTAACCAAGCGCTATTATGTTAC
>CAYTDS010000242.1:0-3370 GCA_964436555.1 uncultured Flavobacteriaceae bacterium
ATAGATTTTTATTCTATAAGGGCATTGATTCTAATCCATAACTCATTGTCAAAAGCTGTGGGCCCAAGCTCTTCTTCGTTAGCAGAATCTCCCATGCGAACGATAACAAGACCTTTGCTGGGAACAATATATAGTTTCTGGTCAAAAGCTCCAAGACCGGAATACAGATCATCCGGAGCAGAGGGAATTAACTTTCCGGAAAATAATTGTTCGGAACCCGGAATTTTAAAGTTAGCTTTTCCGTTCAGCCAATAGAGATATCCATAAGCCGGATTTAAATCTTGAGAGGTGGTGGTCATAGCTGTAAAATAATCCTGATCGTCTAGAATTGTAGTGTTATCCCAAATACCTTTATTTAGGTTCAACAGTCCAAAACGTGCCATACTTCGCGCATTACTAAAATAGAGATTAAGGTAGCCTGTCTTTACCCAAGAACCTTGCATTCCTATTCTGTTTCGAATTTTGGTGTTAAAATAGCTACTAAACTCTTGACCTACTGCACCTGTGATTATTTGATCTAATATGGTGTAGGCACCTTGGTGATAATACCAATACGTTCCAGGTTCATTTTTATATGTAAAGCATTCTTGATCTGTGCAGAAATTTACAGGAACTGTGTAGTCTAAGCCAGTTGTCATCTTAAGATGATCTGCCACAGTGATTTCATCTTCTTGATCTTCATTCAGCATGGACCACCCATGACCCAAATAGTCGGCTGAGCTGTTGTTGATATCTAAAAACCCTTCCTCTTGAGCAATTCCTGCTGTAAAAGCGGTTAACGTTTTTGCTGCTGAGTTCCAGGAGTGGGGCATGGAAGGAGTAAAAGAGCCGAAATATTTTTCCACAACAATTTTACCGTCTTTTAAAATGATAAAGGCATCGGTATTTGCAGTTTCCAGAAAATCATACAGAGGCTGTTCTGCCGTAGCGTTCCAATTTAGGGATGCCAATGAAATGGTTTCCCATTCACCGCTACCAATAGGAGGAAAATACAATTCTTGTTCTACAGGATCGGGAGAATCGTCATTTGAATCTTTAGAGCAACTTAGAACAAGAAATAAGGAAACAATAAAAAAGGACGGATAAAATTTCATAAATGAATGGCTATTTAAATTTCCAAAAATGATAATGGGGCAGCCCGTAGACTAAATGATTAACGCTAAATCTGTAAAATTATTTTTAAAAGCTAGTGTATACTAATGCTTGTTGTATTTTTGCACTTCAATTTTAGTTAAATGCGTACAAAATCACTTAAAAAAAATGTAATTAACGTGGTCACTTTGGGATGTTCAAAGAACGTGTATGATTCCGAAGTGCTTATGGGACAATTACGAGCTAATAAAAAAGCGGTGGTCCATGAAGGGGAAGGAAACGTTGTAGTCATCAATACTTGCGGTTTTATTGCTAATGCCAAGGAGGAGAGTGTAAATACAATTCTTGAATTTGTTCAGAAGAAGGAAGCTGGTGAAATTGATAAGGTTTTTGTAACGGGATGTCTTAGTGAGCGTTATAAACCCGATTTGCAAAAGGAAATTCCTAACGTAGATGCTTATTTTGGAACTAGTGATCTCCCCAATTTGTTAAAAGCTTTGGGTGCTGATTATAAACATGAGTTAATAGGTGAACGTTTGACTACTACACCAAAAAATTATGCTTACTTAAAAATTGCTGAAGGTTGTGACAGGCCTTGCTCCTTTTGTGCCATACCCATTATGAGAGGCAAGCACAGAAGCACGCCCTTAGAAGAACTGGTTTTGGAAGCCCAAAAATTGGCTGCTAATGGAGTGAAAGAACTTATTCTTATCGCTCAGGATTTAACATATTACGGCTTGGATCTTTATAAAAAACGTAATTTGGCTGAGCTACTAAAGGAATTGGTAAAGGTCGATGGAATCGAATGGATACGTTTGCACTACGCGTTTCCAACGGGTTTTCCCATGGACGTTTTGGAGGTTATGAAGGCCAGTCCTAAAATCTGTAATTATATAGATATTCCATTACAGCATATTTCCGATCCCATTCTCAAAAGTATGCGAAGGGGAACCACGCAAGCAAAAACCACACAATTATTAAAGGATTTTAGAAATGCGCTACCGGGGATAGCTATTAGGACTACTTTGATTGTTGGATATCCCGGAGAAACTGAAGAAGATTTTAATACCCTAAAAGAATGGGTTAATGACATGCGGTTTGAAAGATTGGGTTGTTTTACCTATAGTCATGAAGAAAACACTCATGCTTATCTTTTAGAGGACAATGTTCCCGAAGAAGTAAAACAGAGCAGGGCCGCAGAAATTATGGAAGTGCAGTCGCAAATTTCTTGGGAATTAAATCAAGAAAAAATTGGAAAAACTATGCGCTGTATTATCGACCGAAAGGAGGGTACTTATTTTGTAGGACGCACAGAATTCGACTCTCCCGATGTAGATAATGAAGTTTTGGTAGATGCCACAATGCATTATTTAAAAATTGGTGAATTTCTAGATTTAACAATTACGGAAGCTTCAGAATTTGATCTCTATGCAGTCCCTGCGGCTTTACAGGATTTTTAATATACTCTCCCAATCATTGGGTGATCTACAATAAAGGTTTTTAGTTCCTGAAAATCAACTTCTCCCTGATGTTGCCAAACTACCTTACCTCCGGGCTCTAGAAGAAGGGTATATGGCAAGGCCCCGTTCCATTTTGGATCAATAGCTTCGATTATAGCATAGCTATCTTCAGAATCCACAATATAATTGGTAACAGCCGACTCCGCGTCGTTAAGAAATTTTAAGGCGCTCTCCCTTTTGGCCATCTTATCTGTAGAAATGGATACAAATTCAAAATCTCTGGCTCCAAACATTCGCTGTATTACGATAAAGTCAGGATATTCCAGACGGCAAGGGCCACACCAGGTAGCCCATACATTAACCAATCTTAACTTGTCGCTTTTGTTTTTAAGCACATCTTTAACCCCTTCAATTGTTATGGTTTGTAGGCTCACTTCCTTATTTTTCCATTCTTCATCAACCTTTTCCCGCATTTTTGTTTTCCAGCCCCATTTGGTGGAGCAGCCAAAGGTTTTGGTTATAGGTTCTACTATTTCGGATCCGGATAATACGTTATCAATGGCCTGACGCAAGTCTTCCGCATTGGCTGTTCCAGGTTTTTCGGAACCGTCAATTCTACCAACATATTGTAGTATACGTTTCTGATCAAAAACGAATGCGTGAGGGGTAGCTACAGGGCCATATGCTAAAGATACTTTCTGATTATCACCGTCATACAAGTAGGGAAAATTAAAATTATTTTTTTCGGCTCTTATGATATTATCTTCAAAGGTATCACCTAAATCAGAATAGCCTAATTCCTCATACAAAAGCCCTAA
>CAYTDS010000243.1:0-1299 GCA_964436555.1 uncultured Flavobacteriaceae bacterium
AAAAATCGCAACCTATAATCAATACAAATATTTCTAATTTGATCGATATGATAAATCTTGTTTGATTCTAGGAGATCAAAATCAAAGTTATTTGTTGAACTTGAACCACCCTTTAGGAGGGCGCCCTCTATTCGTTCACGATTATCTTGGTCTTTTCGTAATAGCTCGTAGACCTCTTGAATAATTTTGTTTGACGCCTTATCCCTAATTTTGACGCGCATCAATTCCTTTTCAACATCAATTTTTTGTAGTATCATTTTCTTTCTTTTTAGCAATTATATCAAAGTTAGGAAAATACCATTTTGATTGTTGACATGACAATAAGAAAAGATTTGTTAAGAATACGTTAAATCGTACATGCAGTCAAATTCCCCTCAAAAAAAATACTTAATAATTGTATCTTGTCGAAGAATAGCTATCTTTTACCGACTATTCCGTTACACCCTAAATTCTATACTAAAATGAACCGTTGTTTTGCTCCTTGTTTACCCATATTGTTATTTTTTATTTCGGCTATTTCCTTAGCACAAGGCAACCTGAGCGATTTACTGGAGCAAAATACAGATGGGTCTTTACTGGAGGGCGTTACAGCCTCGGGAAATCACTCCATTTTGTTATCGGCCTTTAGGGCAGCTGATTTAGAACAGATTTTAAATGAGGAAGGTCCCTTTACCGTATTTGCTCCTTCTGATGGGGCTTTTAATAAACTTTCGGCAGATAAAATAAAACAACTCTTATTACCTGAAAACAAGTCCGAATTATTTTCTTTACTTACTTACCATATCGTAGCCGGAAACCTTACGGCATCTAAAATTTTACAAGCATTATGCAATGGAAATGGAAAAACTAGTTTCACAACTGTACAAGGAAATGAACTAATTGCCACCATAAGTGGTATTGATATCATACTAACAGACGCTTATGGAAACTCAGCTAAAATAACAGCTGCCGATTCTAATCAATGTAATGGAGTGCTCCATGAAATTGATAGTATAATTTCGCCCAACAAAATCTAGGTTATTATCTTATTTCTGCTCCCAGCTCCTCCCTAAACCGTTGCTGTAGCTTCTGCATTGTTTTATCAATCTGCTTATCCGTCAGCGTACTTTTCTCATCTCGTAATATAAAGCTGACAGCATATGACTTTTTCCCGTCCGGTAGGTTCTTACCGTTGTAAACGTCAAATAAATTAATTTCCTTAAGCAACTTCTTCTCAGTGCTTAAAGCAACACTCTCTACCTGTTTAAAACTTACTGTTTCATCTAACAAAAGTGCCAAATCTCTTTTCACCTCAGGATA
>CAYTDS010000243.1:1399-3370 GCA_964436555.1 uncultured Flavobacteriaceae bacterium
AAAGGGTTTAAAATTTTAATAGCATCTTCCGGAAATTGTGCCCATTCGTCAAAACTCGGAGAGCTTAGGCTATTGGTCATTACTTCATAAAAACCTTTAGCTACGAGCAAATCACCTATGATCTTCTGAATCTTATAGTCTTCAAATCTGGAGCTATGTGCAATGGACGCATTAAGTTTTTTATTGGATTTAACATTGTTGTAGCCATAGACTCTCAAAATCTCTTCAATAACATCTACCTCACGCTGCACATCCACCCTATAAAATGGAATACTTAATCCTAGTCCCGACTCAGAGACGTTTTTAATTCTAATTTCTAATGAGGCCAAAATGGTCTTGATGTTATCCGTTGGTATCTCTTGCCCAATTAACTTATTTATCTTGTCAAAAGTTAGAAATACCTGATAATCTTCCTTTTTCTTTGGATAAATATCAACGATGTCTGAAGTAATATCTCCCCCTGCGATTTCTTTAATAAGCAAAGCCGCCCTTCTAAGACAGTATTCTACATTTTCAATATCTATACCTCTTTCAAATCTAAAAGATGCGTCTGTATTTAAGCCATGGCGCTTTGCTGTTTTCCTTATGGAAACAGGATTAAAATAAGCACTCTCTAGGAAAATAGCAGTTGTATTCTCTGTAACACCGGATTCAATTCCTCCAAATACTCCGGCTATACACAAAGGCTTCTCTGCATCACATATCATTAAATCTTCAGCATCTAGCTTACGTTCTATGCCATCTAAGGTTGTAAATAACGTTCCTTCAGGAAGTGTTTTTACAATAATTTTATTATTCTTTATTTTGGAAGCATCAAAAGCATGTAATGGCTGCCCAAGCTCATGTAGGACATAGTTAGTGGCATCTACTAAGTTATTTTTGGGAGTTAAGCCTATTGCTCTTAGTCTATTTTTTAACCAGTCCGGTGAGGGTTGTACAATTAAATTGCTAATAGTTACCCCACAATAACGAGGTGCCAATTCATTATGCTCAACAGAAACATCAATTTTTAAGGCCCTGTTAGTTATTGTAAAATGACTTAATGATGGGGTAATCAATTCTTTCTTAATACCTTTTTGAAGTAGACCAGCCTTTAAATCCCTAGCCACTCCGAAATGGCTCATTGCATCAGCCCGATTGGGTGTTAGCCCAATTTCAAAGACTTCGTCATTTTCAATTTCAAAAATTTTAGCGCAAGGTGTTCCAACAATCAGGGCATCACTCAATACTAAAATACCATCATGGTTTGGTCCAAGGCCTAATTCATCCTCTGCACAAATCATTCCCTGGCTTTCTTCTCCACGGATTTTACCCATTTTAATGACTAGTTCTTGGCTATTGTACATGTGAAGCTTTGTGCCAATAGTAGCTACAGCCACTTTTTGTCCTTTCGCCACATTTGGCGCACCACAAACAATTTTTAAAGGAGCATCTGCGCCTACTGCTACAGTGGTTATCTTAAGCTTATCTGCATTAGGATGTTTCTCACAAGTTAGTATTTGTCCCACCACAACACCTATGAGTCCTCCTTTAATCGACTCAAAAGGGTTAATACCTTCGACTTCCAAACCTAAATCCGTTAAAAGTTCCCCAGTCTTCTGCGCTTCCCAATCTATTTTTAAGAACTGTTTCAACCAGTTATAAGAAATCTTCATTACCTTCTTTTAAAGGATTCAAAGATAAAACAATGCCATAAGACATTCAACAAGGATTCTTTGGAAATGTTTTTATTTTTTTTGCAAAAGTAAATTACCGAACTTTATTCCTACAAAGAAAAAAAATGAAAAAATTTTACTGCATTCTGCTTTTAGGTATATTAATATTAGGGTGTAATAAATCTAAAGAAAAGATACTTTCAGAGGGTATCTGGCTTGGTAAATTGGATACCATGGATGACCAAAAGCTTCACTTCAATTTTAAAATAATACAAGCTGATAATAAAACTTATCAAATCGAAATTTATAATGCAGA
>CAYTDS010000244.1:0-3368 GCA_964436555.1 uncultured Flavobacteriaceae bacterium
TTTGTAAAAAAATCAGGAACCCACTCCAATACTTTTTCATTCTTACAGCTTTGTGCTAGACTGATGAGGGTAGGAGTGGCCACAATATAACCAAGTGACAACCCCATATTCTTCAATGCTACTCTTCTTTCCATTATAAAATTCCTTTTTTAAGTTGTTCAGCGGCATGTTGTGCGGCTCTCGCTGTAAATGCCATGTAAGTTAATGAAGGGTTTACACAACTGGCAGAAGTCATAAACGCCCCATCAGTCACATAAACATTTGGAACGGCATGTACTTGGTTATAAGCATTTACTACCGAAGTTCTAGGATCCCTTCCCATACGGGCGGTTCCCATTTCATGTATTCCAAGACCTAAAGCCCCTAAGTTATCATAAGGTTTAACATCTCTCATCCCTGCTTTTTCCAACATTTCGACAGCTTGTTGTTTCATGTCTTCCCGCATCTTCAATTCGTTTTCTTTGAACTCTGCGTCAAAGGTAACAGTAGGCAGACCCCAACCATCTAATTTATCATAGTCCAAAGTCATCCGATTATCTTCATAAGGTAAAACCTCACCAAATCCGCCAATTCCAAAACTCCAACCGCCTGGCTTTAAAATACTTTCTTTAAGGGCGGCACCATGGGATAATTCCGCTACACTTTCTTCCCAATTGCCTCTGGAGGCACCACCTTGATATCCATATCCTCGAATAAACTCTTTTCTATTAGAATCTCCCCCCAAATTTCTAAAACGAGGAATGTAAACTCCATTGGGTTTTCGCCCTTTGTAATATTTATCCTCAAAACCATCAAACTTACCAGATGCACCAACACCTAAATGGTGGTCCATTATATTTCTTCCCAATTGATCAGAATCATTGCCCAATCCATTTGGAAAACGATCAGATTTTGATTGCATCAATATGGAGGCCGTTGCAATGGCAGAGGCACAAAGGAATATTACTTTTGCTTTAAATTCAAAAGTTTCTTTCGTTATCCGATCAATTACTTTTACTCCTGAAGCCTTTTTGGTAATGGGGTCATAGATAACTTCATGTACAATAGAATCAGGTCTCAAGGTAAGATTTCCTGTACGTTCTGCTGCAGGAAGCGTTGAAGAATTACTACTAAAGTACGCTCCAAAAGGACAGCCACGAATACATCGGTTACGGAATTGGCACCGGGTACGACCTACATATTCCTTATTACTGTGGATATGGGCTACACGACCCGCCGTAACAACTCTACCTCCAAAACTATCAGCTACTTTTTCCCTAAAATGTTGCTCAACACAATTTAGTTCCATCATGGGTTCAAACTGGCCATCAGGTAATTGGGGAAGTCCTAAATTTTCACCACTTACCCCAATATAAGATTCTACTTTGTCATACCAAGGAGCAATATCTTTATAACGAACAGGCCAATCTACAGCTATCTTATCTTTTCGGTTAGCATCAAAATCCATTTCGCTCCAACGATAACTATGACGTCCCCACAGAATAGAGCGACCACCAACATGATAACCTCGCATCCAATCAAAACGTTTCGTTTCGTTATATGGATGTTCCAAATCATTAACGAACCAAAAATTATGTGGGGCTTTAACCGTATAACCGGTTCTCGCCTGTTTTAACTGTTTTTCCCTGTCTTCCGGACTAAGTTCGCCACCATTTGGAAAATCCCAATCATCTAAGTTAGCTGTGGGATAATCTTCAATGTGATTTACCATTCTTCCTCTCTCAAGCACTAAGGTTTTAAGTCCTGCTTCGCATAACTCCTTGGCAGCCCAACCACCACTGATGCCCGTTCCTACAACAATTGCATCGTAGGATTCTTGTTCTTCATTGTAATAGAATTTACTCATGTATTGAATTGTTTATTTCATAAATTTATTAAATATAAAATTAATTTTCTACATTTAAAAGCTATAATTATTGTGGAAGTTACACTATAACGTTGTAGTAATTACCAATTATTTATACATCAGATAAACAAAAACCAATGAAAAGAAGAAACTTCATAGTATCTAGTGCTCAAATGGGAATTACCTTATCGTTAATGGGAATCTATGCATGCAAAGATACTAAAAGGTCAGAGGAAAATCCGGAATCAACTGCAATAGCTAAAGATGCCGAGCCATTTTTTGAATTGTCCCTTGCGCAATGGTCCATTCATAAAATGATTTGGGAAGGCCAAGACCCCTACACTTTTGCAGAACTAGCCAAAAAATGGGGTTTTTCTGGATTGGAGTATGTGAGCCAATTGTACAATAAAGAATTAGAACCTGCAGGGTATTCCAAAGAGGCAATGGCTGCGTTTGTGGAGAAATCTAATGCTGAGGCTGCAAAACATGGCTTGAATAATGTTTTGATTATGATAGATGGTCAGGGAGACTTGGCTACAGAAGATGCTAAAGAAAGAAAGAAAGCCGTTGAGAACCATTTTAAGTGGGTAGATGCAGCTGAATCAATGGGCTGTCATGCCATAAGAGTGAACTTGTCCGGAAGTACAGAACCAGAAGCCTGGAAAGCAAGCTCCGTAGATGGTCTAACCCAATTAGCAACTTATGCTAAAGACAAAAACATTAATGTTATTGTAGAAAATCATGGCGGATTATCTTCAAATGCCGAAATGCTCTCGGAGGTTATGGTTAAGGTGAATATGGATAATTGCGGCACCTTACCGGATTTTGGAAACTTTTGTATTAGAAGAAATGATCCTACGGATTGGGCATCCGGTTGTGCTGAAAAATACGATATTTACAAAGGGGTAAAAGAATTAATGGTCCATGCCAAGGCTGTGAGCGCAAAATCCAATAACTTTGATGCCAATGGCAACGAGATTGATATTGATTATGTAAGAATGCTTCAAATTGTTAAAGATGCAGGTTATACAGGTTATATCGGCGTAGAGTACGAGGGAAATGAATTGGATGAGGAAGCCGGTATTCTTGCTACCAGGGATTTATTATTACATGTGGCTAAAAAACTAAACTAGAACGAGCACCAAATTTTTATGAAAGGATTTTTTAATCAACTTTTTGATTACAATTTTTATTGTAACAAAAAACTGATTGAGGAGTGCACTAAGATGGGAATTGTGCCCGAAAAAAGTGCACTGCTATTCAGCCATATTTTAAACGCCCATGATATATGGAATGCCAGAATTCTGGGAAATCCGGCAAATTACCAGGTATTTCAATTGCATTTGATAAGAGATTGGGCAGATATTCATTATGAGAACCAACGAAGTTCTTTTGAAATCATAACCAATGCAGACAATTTTGAGAAGCGTATTGATTATGAAAACTCCCAGGGAAGACTTTTTACCAACACCTTACAAGATATGCTCTTTCATATCACAAACCATTCTACTTATCACAGAGG
>CAYTDS010000245.1:0-3347 GCA_964436555.1 uncultured Flavobacteriaceae bacterium
TAGTTTTTGAGCCATGAATTTTGAAGATTTTTCCGAACGGAGTTCAAAAATAAAAAATCTACCCCTTCCGGGCACTATTTCTCATTATAAAATGGCTCCTGCTATTCGAATAAAAGAAATGGAAAAAGCACTATTGAATGCAGTCGCTCCAAAACAAGCCGGAGTTATGGCACTTTTTTATCCTAATGAGCTAAAGAATACTAATTTGTTACTTATTTTACGAAAAGCCTACAATGGCATACACAGTAACCAAATTGCCTTTCCGGGAGGCAAGGTAGAACAAGGGGATTTGGATTTACTGGATACTGCATTACGGGAAACTTATGAAGAAGTGGGGGTGCCAATAGGCGAAATAGAGGTGATACGCCCATTGACAGAAATTTATATTCCGCCAAGTAATTTTAAAGTACAACCGTATGTAGGGCTTTATAAAAAAAGGTTACCTTTCGAAATTCAAAAGACGGAAGTGGCGGCATTGGTTGAGGTTTCTTTATCAGATTTTATGGATGAAGGAAAAATTACCACTCAAAGGTTATCCACTTCATACGCAAGTAATATAGAAGTACCGGCTTTTTATTTAAACGGCTATATAGTTTGGGGTGCAACAGCTATGGTATTAAACGAAATTAAAGAACTCTTAAAGCAGGTGTTGTAAATACCATATTTTGTAAATTTGAAAATACATCTTTTAGGGCATGGAATTATTTAAAAAAAATCCTTTTGGTCATCGTTTAATTCTTAAGAAATGGCTTATACGGATTTTGGCATTAATCACACATCAACGCTACAAAAGTTTTAACAAATTGGAGATTGAAGGGTCCAATATTATCAGACAGCTGCCGCCCAACAATGTACTTTTTGTAAGTAATCACCAGACCTATTTTGCCGATGTGGTGGCAATGTTTCATGTGTTTAATGCCAGTTTAAGTGGCCGTGAAGACAACATAAAGAATCTGGGTTACATCTGGAACCCGAAACTGAATATGTATTATGTGGCGGCTGCGGAAACCATGAAGAAGAGTTTGTTAACCAAAATATTGGCCTATGCTGGTTCTATAAGTGTGGAACGCACCTGGCGTGCTGAGGGAAAAGATGTCAAACGTCAGGTAAAAATGAGTGATATTTCCAGTATCGGTATGGCGCTAAATGATGGTTGGGTAATCACCTTTCCTCAAGGCACAACCACTCCCTGGAAACCACTTCGCAAAGGAACAGCACATATCATTAAAAAATACAAACCTGTTGTGGTGCCTGTTGTCATTGACGGATTTCGACGATCTTTTGACAAAAAAGGACTTCGGATAAAGAAAAAAGGAATTTTGCAGTCTATGGTTATCAAAGAGCCTTTGGAGTTTGATTATGAAAACGAATCCTCAGAATCTATTATCGAAAAGCTAGAATATGCTATTGAACAACATCCCTCCTTCCTAAAAGTAATTTCACGTGCAGATCTGTTAGCATTTGAAGAGGAAAATAAGGAACGAAGATGGCGTGCAAATAATTCTTAAACTTCCAATTGCTTTAATTCATTATAGTTTTTGTTAAGCTTTTTTAGCAGAATACCATATAATAAAAAATAGACAGCTCCCATAACCAAAGTAAAGAGAACTCCAAAAGCACCGAGAAAAAGTAATACTGATAGTTTAAACTTCTCCGGGCTTATATCCTTGGTTTTTTCGGTTAAACCAAAATCTGCTATAAAGTTATCGTTTAGGTAAATACTCACCATAGAGATTACAAAAATCATAAAAACCAAAGAGAGACAAAAAATGATATAATGTTTTACGGTTCGTCTGGTTCTTATAATACTTTTCATTAGGTTTTTAGCATTATCCAAAACAGAAATCTCCCGATATCGTTTGTAAAATTGATAAATAAAGTAGGACACTACGGTATATTGAACAGCTGAAAGGATAATAAAAATTTTCGATAAACCCATATCATCATAAATTTTGAGCCCGTTCCTAAACGAAGGGAGAAAATATAGTAAATGAGGTACAATAAACTCTATAATGCTGATGTAAAAAATCCAGCGAACAATTGATGAGGACTTCTTTAATAACATCGGGTAAAAATCATTTTGGGAAAGACGGGGGAAGTTTTCCCCTCTGTTTTTCCAATCTTTTTTTAATAGTTCCAATTCATCCATCATAGGGGTTCAAGGATTTAATATTGTTCTTAATTTATTTTTTATACGATTCATTTTTACCCTAACATTTACTTCAGTAATACCTAAAGTTTCTGCAATCTCTGTATAATTTTTATCTTCCAAATACAGAAAAACCAAAGCCTTATCAATATCTCCGAGTTGTTTTACTGCGTTATACATTAACTTTAGTTGCTGTTCCTCTTCATCATCATATTCATCCGCTTTAATTTTAAAAATTATGGAATCATAGTCCAATGTCGTCACATTTCGTTTCGATTTTCTATAGAGAGTGATGGCAGTGTTAAGTGCTACTCTATACATCCAGGTACTAAATTTTGAATCTCCGCGAAACTTGGGATATGCCTGCCAAAGCTGAATGGTTATTTCCTGAAACAAATCTTTATGAGAATCCTGATCATTGGTATACAAGGTACAAACCTTGTGAACAATGTTTTGGTTGTTCTCCAGCTCCTTTACAAAACTACTTTCAAGCTCTTTAGTCAAACCTTGGTTAGTGTTTACTAATTAATTAGTAGCCTTTTATGGCTAGTTGTTACAGTTGGGCAATAAAAAAGCCGACAAGAGTTATTTGTCGGCTTGAACAATATTATAAATTTTACTTTCGGTAGTCAAGTGCTGGTGCTCTGTCTCCTAAAAGCGGAATGTATTTAAAATCCGCTCCACGACGTTCCAAGAGCTCTTGTTTAGCCTTTTGAACTAAGTCTTTGCTTTTTAAAAGATCAATAACAGTTAAGGTTAACGTTTTAGCGGCAACCATCATCCCTTTTGTGCCAATAGAAGTCCCGCCTGCTGCTACAGCTTGCCAGCTATGTGCAGCTGTTCCCGGAACCCAAGTGGCTGTAGATAGGCCTGCCGTTGGTACCGCGAAGCTAACGTCGCCTACATCCGTAGAGCCATAAGCCTTAGCTTCGATTTGGTAGGGTTGAATGTTTTTTACAGTCTCCAAATCGGTTTTTTTAGCACCTAATGAGACACTAATTTTGTCGGCAAATGCCAATTCTTCCGGTGAATAAGTGAAGCCGCCAATTTTGGTCAAGTTATCGTGCATTACTTTTTGCAAAGTCAGGTTAGGTAATAATTCATGGGTGCCTCCAATCATTTCATACTCCACACGGGTACCTGTCCCCAATGCTGCACCTTCTGCTGCTTTTACAATTCGATCAAAGACATCAATTAC
>CAYTDS010000246.1:0-3340 GCA_964436555.1 uncultured Flavobacteriaceae bacterium
GTTTTAAGTGAAAATATGTGCCAATGGAACAATTTCACGTATCGTTGGCAGCAAATTAAAATAATACGGTCTTTTCGAATTTTGTAGACAAAACTATTGAGGAAATGTCTGTTTATTTTTGGCGTATAATTTTTAAAAATCTGAAAATCAGAGATATATAAAAAACAAAAATTCTTTGTTAAACACCCTTGCCAACCATACACAAAATTCTACCAACTATACAAAATCAAATTTATGACAAGAACTTTTAAAATACTTTAGCGGCATCTAATTTTTGACATGCATTTAGTTACCCGTCCAAGTTAAATATAATAAGTTAATCATGAAAAAGTGCGCTATATTTTTTACTCTTTTCGTTATACTGCTAATTATTGCTTCAATCACAGATAAAGCTAATGGATTACAAGAGGAGATGGTTAGTTCCAATAGCGAAATTAACTATACCGAGACGATGGTAAATACATCGAAGGTTGAAAGCTTCACTAAACAGGAGTAATGTATAAATAACATTGATAAAGGAGAAATATATGATTCCAAAGAATTTGATAGCTAAAACGGTAAAACTTTGTGTATGCCTTGTTACACTTCTTATTATAGTATCAGGAGGCGTAAAAAGTCCTGAAAATAATGATATAGTTTTACTCGAAGGGCGATACCTAATCAAATCATCCGGGGATTTTAATAAAGAGTTAAAGGGATATATTAATTTTGAGACTTCCAAAGAAAAATCTGCAAACGGTAAGAATTTTTCAACTTTAAAATTAGATTTAAAAAACGAGGATAAATCACCGAAGCATTCTTTAGAGTTTTTAATATCAAAACAAAATCAGGATAAACATATTCCTGTTGTTGGGTCTTATTCAATAGTGAAGGATATAGATGGTTTTCTTAATTATTTCGATGGAGTTTTTGGCTTTGCAAACATAAGAGATCTAGGGGAGGCGCCACTATTTGCCCATAAAGGAAAAATAACCATAGATCATTTTGATGATAATTGCCTAAGTGGTCTACTTACAGTAAATCTTCAAAACTCCGGTGGGAAAAGAATTTATTTAACAGGTAGTTTTGTAGCAACTAAACGAAATTAAATAATTAAAAGGACATTAATTTTTAGAACTATTATGAACTACCAAACCAATGTTCGATGAAGGGGGCAACATGTTAGAATAAATAATCTGCCATTGTTACAAAATAGCCTAGCCGAATAAATTAAAGATGTTTTGAAAAAACCTACCCCAATAGGAGTGGGAATTATGTTAAGTTTTAGGTTTCGGGGGAACTACCTAGACTCAGCTAATTTGAACAAAATTGATTTAAAGTTTTGATAACTCGGTTTTCATCTTACGGTTTGGTAGTCATATAATAGAACATAGGATATAAAGTCTTTAAGGCATAACTAGTTTAAAACCAAAAAGTATAATTTATCATACTTTTTGGTTTTCTTTTTTTATTAAATTTTAATTTAAAAAAAAAAGCGAAAAACCCAATCCATACTTAAGGTCAGTAAACATCACAAGTCAACCTACATTTCAACACTCGGTGTTAAAAACTTTGTAATTTAATGTCTCTTTTACCCTTTAGAAATCCACTTCATTTTTCAATCTTTGTTAATCCCTAGAGCAAGGTAAGTTTACCTCAGCAATAAAACCATTTAAATCTATAAACTATGTCAATAGCTATTGAGCCTATATTAGCAGAAAATGATGACCGATTTGTTATTTTTCCCATTAAGCATCACGATCTTTGGGAGTGGTATAAAAAATGCGAAGCGTGTTTCTGGACAGCAGAGGAGATCGACCTACATCAGGACTTAACAGATTGGAATAACAAGCTCACCAATGACGAGCGATATTTTATCAAACATATACTGGCGTTTTTTGCTGCATCGGATGGCATTGTTAATGAGAATCTGGCAGAGAACTTTGTTAGTGAGGTGCAATATGCAGAAGCTAAGTTTTTTTACGGCTTTCAAATTATGATGGAGAATATTCATTCTGAAACGTACTCTTTATTGATAGATACTTATGTAAAAGACGAGAAAGAAAAAGCCATTCTTTTTAAAGCAATTGAGAACTTTCCTGCTATTAAAAAGAAAGCAGACTGGGCACTTAAATGGATAGACTCTCCCAGTTTTGCTGAACGATTAATAGCTTTTGCTGCGGTGGAAGGTATTTTCTTTTCCGGTGCTTTTTGTTCTATTTTTTGGTTAAAAAAGCGGGGTTTGATGCCGGGCTTAACCTTTTCAAATGAATTGATTTCTAGAGATGAAGGGATGCATTGTGATTATGCCGTTCATTTACATAACCATCACTTGGTAAATAAGGTTTCTAAAGCCCGTATTACTGAGATTCTTGTGGATGCTTTGAATATTGAAAGAGAATTTATTACCGAATCTTTACCGGCAAGTTTAATAGGGATGAATTCCAAGCTAATGACCCAGTATCTTGAGTTTGTAACAGATAGGCTATTGGTTGAATTAGAATGTGATCGCGTTTATAACTCCACCAACCCTTTTGATTTTATGGATATGATATCCCTTCAAGGAAAAACTAACTTTTTTGAGAAAAGAGTTTCGGAGTATCAAAAAGCAGGCGTTTTGAATAAGGATAAAGATGAAGATGTCAAAAAAATTAGTTTTGACGCCGACTTTTAAAATATCATCTATGGGTATTGCCCTAATTAGTATATAATAACCAACCAGAGTATCACTAAAAAAAAATATTGTAACAAATGTACGTAGTCAAAAGAGATGGTAGAAAAGAACCAATGATGTTCGATAAGATTACCGCACGCGTGCGGAAATTATGTTATGGGCTTAATGAGCTGGTAGATCCTATAAAAGTGGCGGTTAGGGTCATTGAAGGATTATATGACAACGTTACTACTTCAGAACTGGATAATTTGGCAGCCGAGATTGCTGCTACAATGACTACTTATCATCCGGATTATGCAAAATTGGCTGCTAGAATTTCTGTATCCAATCTTCATAAAAACACTAAGAAATCGTTCTCCGATACAATGCGGGATTTGTATGAGTATGTAAACCCAAGAACTGGCAAAAAGGCACCTTTGCTTTCAGACGAGGTATTTCAGGTTATTGCTGATAATGCAGAACAATTGGATTCCACAATAATTTACAATCGTGATTTTGGATACGATTATTTTGGATTTAAAACATTAGAGCGTTCTTATCTTCTGAAACTAAACGGAAAGATATCAGAACGCCCACAACATATGTTAATGCGCGTTGCTGTTGGGATTCATCTGAATGATTTGGAATCGGTCATTGAGACCTATGAGCTGATGTCTAAAAAATATTTTACCCACGCTACACCAACGC
>CAYTDS010000247.1:0-3334 GCA_964436555.1 uncultured Flavobacteriaceae bacterium
CTCTTTAAGTCTTTTTAAAGTTAAAGCACCAGACATATATTCACTAAAAACAGCTAACCCTTCTTGAGTTTCTACATTTCTGGGAAATCCGTTACTGAATATTTTAAGGGGTTGGGATAGCCCATTGTAGGTTGTGACTAAGTGCACACCTATTTCATGGTTGGCCAGAGTTAATAGCTGATTTTTACTGAATTTGGCATTCTTTTTAATTAGCAGCGTCTGCGTGTTATTACTGACCATGGCATCAGCAGCGATACTTGTAGAAAACCCAATTTTAAGCGGAAAATTATACTGACCGATAAAATGCTCAAAATAGGTTTTTGCATCTTCAGAAGAATATTTTTTTTCCATGGAAAAGTTGCTTTCTTCATCCGTGTAATGAAGAATGAATTGAGCGTTTTGTACGTCTTTTTCAGTAGGCGTTCCAAAAACACGAAGGGAATTGTAATAGAATTTCTTTTGATTTCCAATATGTTCGATACACTGAATCATATTGGAATAGTAATAGATAATATCTTGATAAAGTTTTCGCGCAGTTTCATCTTTGATTTTTTCCAGAGGCTGGGCAAAGAATTGACGGTGTAATAGGAAAGGGTTAAACTTTAATTTTGGATAACTAAATTGAGGATTACTTAAGTACTTTGAAGAAAAAAAGCGCTGCTTTTCCTTCTCCATATTTATAGGATTTACATAGCTTAACAGCTCAATTTTTTTAACCAGAAGATCTAAATTCGCATCTATTTTGAACAAATTAGGATGCTGTTTGGCAAGATCGTTTTGTTGTTTCGCGGCTGTCATCTAAAGTTATTTGATTGGAGTATATAAATGAGACTAAATTAATTACTCATTTCATCATTCCAATTTTTAACCCTTGGCTTCCCTAATTTTCCAAGTGATTTAGCAACAATAACGGCAACTGTGGCATCTCCTGTAACGTTAACCACTGTTCGACACATATCTAACGGACGGTCTACTGCAAAAATAAGGGCAAGTCCAATTGCCAATTTATCAGCTGGAAAACCGATGGACTCCAAAACGATGACTAACATCACCATTCCGGCACCAGGGACGGCAGCAGAACCAATCGAAGCAAGAAGAGCGGTAAGGATAATAGTTAATTGATCACTGAAAGTAAGATCAAAACCCAAAGCTTGTGAAATAAAAACAGCCGCAACTCCTTGATACAAACTTGTTCCGTCCATATTAATTGTAGCTCCTACCGGCAGTACAAAACTAGATACTTCTTTATCTACGCCTATATGCTCTTCAACACGTTCCATTGTTACAGGAAGTGTTGCGGCACTGGAGCTAGTTGAAAATGCCAACAATTGCGCCGGACTAATTTTGCTTAAAAAGGTTAGTGGACTGTATTTTGTAAAAATCGAAATAATCAAAACATAAAAACCAATCATTAGTACTAAACCCAATACGACCACCCCGGCATATTTTAACAATGCCAGTAACAATTCTGGATCACTGGAAGAAACCACTACGCTTGCAAGTAATGCAAAAACAGCATAAGGAGCACTAAGCATGATAAGGTCTACCATCTTAAGGACTACATCATTTAAGGAATCAAAAAAGTCTTTAAGTGGTTTAGCGCTTTTTTCTCCAATTAGTAATAAAGAAATACCCAAAAAGATAGTAAAAAAGATTACTTGAAGCATTAAGCTATTATCGCTCATTGCAAAAACTGCGTTATCGGGTACCATTTCTTCGAGAAAGGTCAACGGACCACTATCTTTTTGTTTGGATGCTTCCTCTAACTTAGAAGTTACACCACTATCTGTAGCATATGTATTGGTTAATTTTGTGATGGTTTCCTGAGAAATGCCTTGACCCGGTTTTAATAGATTGACTAAGACCAACCCTATAGTTATTGCAATTACCGTAGTACCAATATAAATGGCCATAGTTCTCAGACCAATATTTTTAAACTTTGAGATGTCCTTTAAATCAGAAATACCTTTGACTAATGAAGCTAAAATAAGTGGTATCGCAATTAATTTAAGAAGCTTTACGAAGATGGTCCCAAAAGGTTGTATCCAATCAGCCACAAATTTTTCCCCCCAACTGATTTGTGTCATTCCAAAACCAAACAGGATTCCGATTATCATTCCAATGAGGATTTGCCAATGCAATTCTAGTTTTTTCATAAAGTGGTTTTAGTTGGTCATTGATTCTATTTTTTTAGAATATTTACGGGGTAATTGTTCTGTTTAATAGAGTGTAATCTGCCAATACCAAAGCGGCCATGGCTTCTACAATAGGAACAGCCCTGGGAACAACACAGGGGTCATGTCGCCCTTTTCCCTGAGCTGTAACAGAATTTCCATCTTTATCAATAGTTTCATAAGCTTGTATCACGGTTGCCACAGGTTTAAAAGCTACATTAAAATAGATGTCCATACCATTGCTAATACCTCCTTGAATCCCGCCGCTATGATTGGTCTTTGTAGAACCATCGGTATTAAACTGGTCGTTATGCTCACTCCCTTTCATTTTAATTCCTTCAAATCCACTACCGTATTCAAACCCTTTTACTGCATTAATGGAGAGCATAGCCTTACCTAACTCTGCATGTAACTTGTCAAAAACCGGTTCGCCAAGACCAATTGGTACATTTTGAATAACACAGGTAATAATTCCCCCTATGGTATCTCCCTGCTTTTTGATTTCTTTAATATGCGCTTCCATTAGGGCAGCCACCTCTAAGTCGGGACAACGTACGGGATTCGATTCAATTAATGAAAAGTCAAGTTCCTTGTAGTCTTTATCCAAGCGGATTGTTCCTACCTGAGAAACAAAGGCATTTATTTTAATATTTTTTAAGAACTGTTTGGCAATTGCGCCTGCCACTACCCTGCTTGCAGTTTCCCTTGCCGAACTTCTTCCGCCACCTCTGTAATCTCGGAAGCCATACTTTTGGTCATAAACATAATCTGCATGCGAAGGACGGTAAGAGTCTTTAATATGGGAATAATCTTGAGATTTCTGATTGGTATTGTGGATGGCAAATCCTATTGGGGTTCCGGTAGTCTTGCCTTCAAATATTCCAGAATAAAACTCTACTTCATCCGGTTCTTTGCGTTGCGTGACAATGGCCGATTGTCCCGGTTTTCTTCTATCAAGGTCTTTTTGTATTTCCTCTAAATTTATAGCAATTCCCGGAGGACAACCATCTAAAACACCGCCAATGGCATTACCATGAGATTCTCCAAAAGTTGTTATTCTAAAAAGATTTCCGAAAGTGTTGCCTGCCATCCTTTTCTATTTAAATCAAAGGTAATTTTTAAATTAGAGAAACAAAAATTTACATCCGCCATAATAGCCG
>CAYTDS010000248.1:0-3334 GCA_964436555.1 uncultured Flavobacteriaceae bacterium
AATGAGAATTGATAAACAGCCTAACAGGTGCACGGAAATTCTTTGACCCACTTTATACCCCAAATTATATAGGAATCTCTATGGCAACTAATGTCCCGGTGTTCTTTTTGGTAGCCTCATCCAATACATCTTGAATTGTATAATTATAGGCCCTATTAAACTTCTTAGAAAAAAGATCGAACCGGTCGCTAGACAACTTAAGTCCCAAAGATTCCTTTTTAAAGGGATTGTTAGAGTTTCTACTGGCGGCGACATTTCTTCCAACACCATTATCTTTTATTTCAATTCCTAGCGTGAGTGGTTTCTTTGATTTGGATATGAGTATTTCAATTACCTTCTCACCCTTTTTAGTTGATAAGCCATGCCAAATCGCATTTTCAACAAAAGGTTGTAAAAACAGGGTAGGAACTTTAATTTCTTGTGCATCAATTTCCTGATCTATATGAACCAAAAATTTGATATTGTTTTTAAAGCGATCATTTTCTATTTCCACATATAATTTCAAAGTTTCCAACTCTTCTGCCAAACTAATCTGTTCCACTCGGGAACTCTCCAGAATGGTTCTTATCAGTTTTGAGAATTTGGTTAGATAAAAGATGGCTTTTTCCTGATTATTTTCAATGAAATAGGATTTAATGGAGTTTAAAGCATTAAAAATAAAATGAGGGTTCATCTGACTTCTAACTGCATCGAGCCGTAATTGTGAAAACTTATTTTCAAACTTCATGGTAAGCTTTTCTGTCCGTTGTCTTTGTACTTCCTCTGTCATTTCAATAACATTAGACTTCGTTTGATTCAACTCTTCTTCCAGCATTCGGTTTATACTTTCCTTCATTATTTGATTCTGTTCCAGCTGGGAGATATACTTTTTTTGTACCGCTACTTTTTCTTGATATAATACTTTTTGTTCCAAGCCTATGGCCAATGCAAAAAACAGACTCTCTATTAAAATTCCGATATAAAAGATGTAAAGCGTTTTATCATTTACATTATACTCCTTAATAGAAAAAAAAGTAATCACAAAATAGGTGATTACCAATATCGCCATGCCGGAAAGTATATACGATTTAATAATAAGCCGTTGTTTATAAACTAAATAGAAAACATAAAAAAACATAATTAGGCAAAACGGCAAAAACACAAATAGGTGAAAATAATCAATCAGATATGACTTGATATTTACCATCTGAACCCCATATAAGCCAAGATAAACGGGAGATATAATTACATATCCATACGTAATGCATTGAATTGATTTGGGATGGTTTTGCCTTAAACGCATAATTTCAATAATGAAGTAGGTAAAAAACAGCGTTCCTAATAGTTGGGAAGGATAATGTATAAAACGAATTACTTTAAAACCTGCTGGGGAGTCAAAAAAATCTGAAAAGAAAACACCATCAATATCTTTAAATAAATTTACTGCATTGACCAAGGCATAAAGACTGTATAGTAAGTAAAAGCGCTTTTTATGATGAAAGTACTGTATAAGAAAAAAGATGAAAAGATAGATCAACACCGATATCACAAAAAAACCTAACCCATTTTGGTTGCTGTTTTCTAAAAAGGATTTTACAGTGTTCAAATCCATTTGCTAAGAAACCATCTTATTTAGAAATGCCTCCCTTTTCATTCGCGACACCGGAATTTTCTTGTTATTTGTAAGAACCACATAGCCATCTGTTCGAAGAAATTCTATCACTTTTTGCGTATGGACAATAAAAGAGTTGTGTATTCTAAAAAAACAGTTGTCAGGCAAAAGTTCCTCCAATTCCTTAAGCTTTTTTGAAACATATAACTCTTTGGTAGTTTCAAGTATTATTTTAGTGTAATTACCATCCGATTCGCAATATAAAATATCATCTGTTTTTACAAAAAGTATTTTTCCATTGACAGGAATCTGAATCGTTTTTATCGCACTTGAACGGGATAAAGCCTTTAGGGTTTCCTGAAATTGATTGTGATAACTTTGCGAGCTTTGAAGGTTTTTAAGTTTTTCGATAACTTGTCCTATCTCATCACCATCAATTGGCTTCAATAAATAGTCCAACGCATTTTCCTTAATCGCACGAATAGCATATTGATTGTAGGCTGTTGTAACTACCACTGCAAAATTTCTATAACTAAGATTTTGCAGTAAGGCAAATCCATTCATTTCAGGCATTTCTATATCTAAGAAAACACAGTCCGGTTTTAAATAGTTTATCCCGGAAAGTGCTTCTGTTGCAGAAGTAAACGTATCTAAAATCTTAATCGTGTCGGAGAATTTATGCAATTCCCATGTTAAGCTATTAATAGCAGCCGGTTCATCATCTACCAAAATTGCTTTTATCATCTTCGTTTCTTTTAGGATATAAATTAAGCGCTTATGAGATAAAGTTTAATGAATTTAGTATTAGTGGTAAGAATTAGTTTATAATCTGCAATTCTGGCATGGGGTTAACTTTCTTACGATCAAAAACATTCTTTTAACCATTGGTAACGTAAACCTATTAAGCTATAAAATAGATTATACCACGAATCACCATGTATGAAAGCAAACCTCGAAACAGTCCTAATTTCGTTCGCATTAATCTAAAAAGATACGAAAATTATGAAAACAAAAATGAAGCTTACACATTGGTTTTTTGGCATGCTATGCATAACACTTCTTGTGTTATCCTGTTCTAAAGAAGATGGACAAGATGGTGCTACCGGACCACAAGGGCCACAAGGAGAACAAGGCCCCGCAGGACCACAAGGAGCCCAGGGGGAGCAAGGTGAAACTGGAGCTCAAGGCGAAACCGGTTCTGCCAATGTTATCTATTCCGCATGGGTTGATTCAGAATTAGCGGATAACATTATTACCACTTCTGCATTCTTTTCAATTGATGCTCCTTTACTAACGGATGATATTATAGACGAGGGTGTTATACTAGTTTATGGGCGTTCTTTCCCTGCTCCAATTACCAATGATACCGATGTATATGGTTTACCTATAGTTTTTGGTGCTGCAAGGCAGCAATCCTATTACTTTAGGGCGGAAAACGCAGAACAGTTAGATATCGTAGTGGCTGCGAATGAGGAAGGTGATCCTGTAGGATCTCCATTTTTTGAAGCCTACCGTTATATTCTTATTCCAGGTGCTACACCTGCCGAACCTTTCAATCCGGGTTTAACTTCTAAAAAAGAAGCTATTGACTATTCTAAATTGACCTATGAAGAAGTTACGGCCTTATTCAATATCCCGGAATAGCCATCTCCTTTAATTTTTCCATTCATAGTTCCCCCAATTATCATGAAGCTTCCTGAATTTGATGGAAGCTTTGTTTGTGAAAATTGTTTTTGATTTCTT
>CAYTDS010000249.1:0-3329 GCA_964436555.1 uncultured Flavobacteriaceae bacterium
AATACTTCGAAGGTATTTCCAGTAGTTTTGATCTGCGCCAGGCCCAAACACAACTTTATACGGCCCAACAAGAATACCTCCAATCCATGGTAGATGTCATCAATAAAAAGACAGCCCTTGAAACCATTATTAACAATTAAAATTTCACTTAACTAAAAATCATCAACCCAAAATATATATACAATGAAAAAGCTAATTTCCATATTCTTACTAACGCTGGTTCTCTCTTCTTGTGGGGGAGGGACAGAAAAGTCCGTTGAAGCGGTTATTGCCCAAGGAGATCTAACTGCTGTTAGAGCCAAAAAAAATGAACTTTCAGAGAAACAAAAAGAACTGGAGAGCCAAATAAAGGAACTAGATTCAACAATTGCAGTATTGGATAAAAATGAAAGACTACCGCTTGTGACCACCCTTACGGCTACACCGCAAGAATTTGTGCATTACTTGGAACTACAAGGTGATGTGGTGACCAAACAGAATGTCCTTATTTATCCGGAAATGCAGGGAACCCTGCTTAAAGTTTATGTTAAAGAAGGACAACAGGTTAGTAAAGGGCAAATCTTAGCTACTATTGATGACGGCGGACTTGGGAGTCAACTGCAGCAATTAAAGACCCAGGCAGAACTGTCCAAAACTACCTTTGAACGTCAAAAACGGCTATGGGAACAGAAAATAGGTTCTGAAATTCAGTATTTACAGGCTAAGGCCAATTACGAGGCTCAGGAAAACACAGTAAATCAACTACAGAGTCAGCTAGGCAAATCCTCTATTAGAGCGCCTTTTTCGGGAATTATAGACGATGTCATTAAAGACCAAGGAACAGTGGTTTCTCCCGGACCGGGATCAGAGATATTTAGGATTGTGAATCTTTCGGATATGTATATTGATGTGGAAGTGCCGGAAACTTATTTGGGCAGTATTGCCGTAGGAAAAGAAGCCCAAGTATATTTTCCGGTTTTAGGAGATACACTGGCATCCAAAGTTCGCCAAACCAGTAATTTTATTAAACCGGGGAACCGTTCTTTTAGCGTACAAATCCCAATTCCCAACAAGAACAATAATATAAAACCCAATTTAAGCGCAAAAGTGCGTCTAAACGACTATACAAATGGCCAAGCCATTTTAGTTCCCCAAAGTATTATCTCCGAAAACGCAGATGGGCAGCAATATACCTACATTGCCGAAAATCCGGATGATGAAGGTATTGCCATACCAAAAAAGGTGATTATTACCACAGGCAAAACACAAACCGGAATGGTAGAAATCTTAACAGGGATTGAAAGAGGTAATCATATTATAAAAGAAGGTGCCAGAAGTGTAAAAGAAGGTCAAAAAGTAAAAATAGCTAACTAAAATCTCCATGAGCAAACATAAAAAAAACGCGGATAAAGAATTTAAGCTATCATCCTGGGCTATAGATAACCCTTCGGTAATCTATGTCATGATTGGCTTATTCCTCTGGATTGGTTTCAATTCCTATATGGCCATGCCCCGGGAAGATTTTCCTGAAATCATTGAAACCAAAATCTATGTAAGTACACCATACCCGGGAAACACAGCTGAAGATATTGAACGATTAATAACCGATCCTTTAGAAGATAGGCTTAAGAATATTAGCAATGTAGTTGAGATTACTTCTACCTCTCAGGAAGATTATGCCATTGTCGTCGTTGAATTTGATGAAGAAATTACCGTTGAAGCGGCTAAACAAAAGGTAAAAGATGAGGTAGATAGTGAAAAGGCAAGTGAGGATTGGCCAACGTTTAACGGAGCCAAAGTAGAACCTAACGTATTTGAGCTCAATTTTTCGGAAGAGGTTCCCATCATGAACATCAATTTTACAGGAGACTATCCGGTAGAAAAATTAAAGGATTTTGCTGAACATCTGCAAGATATTATAGAGGATCTTATTGAAGTTAAAAAGGCAGACATTCGTGGTGCCCAGGACAAAGAGGTGGAGATTGCGGTAGATGTTTACAAAATGATGGCCGCTAAAGTAAGCTTTGATGACATCCTTGGGGCAATAAACAACGGTAATATGACCATGTCTGCGGGCAATTTTAAAACTAGTGGCCAACGGCGTACCATTCGTATTCTAGGAGAAATTGAAAACCCAAAGCAATTGGATGATTTTGTGGTTAAATCAGAAAACGGAGCAGTTTACTTAAAGGATATTGCCACAGTGAACTTCAATGAAAAAGACAAAACCACCTATGCCCGGGAATTTGGCGAAAACGTGGTGATGCTTGATGTTAAAAAGCGTGCAGGAAGAAACGCCATATCGGCAGCTAATCAGATTAGAGAGATTGTTAAACAAGAACAAGCCAATTATTTTCCTAAAGACCTTCATATTTCTATCGCGAACGATTCCTCCAGCAGGACTTTGAATCAGGTAGACGATTTGGTGAACAATATTATTTTCGGAATTATTCTTGTGGTTGGGGTACTAATGTTCTTTTTGGGATTCCGCAATGCGCTTTTCGTAGGTTTCGCCATTCCCATGTCTATGTTCATGTCCTTTATGATTTTATCCCTTCTAGGCTATACCCTCAATACCATGATTCTTTTTGGAATGATTATGGGCCTTGGGATGCTGGTGGATAATGGTATTGTTGTAGTAGAAAACGTATACCGGCTTATGGATGAGGGAATGCCCAGAATTGAAGCGGCCAAAAAAGGAATTGGGGAAATTGCAGTGCCTATCATAATTTCTACGGCAACTACCGTTGCAGCCTTTGTACCTTTAGGACTATGGCCCGGAATTTTTGGACAATTCATGATATTTTTCCCCATCACATTATCTGTGGTGCTAGGCTCCTCCCTATTTGTGGCCATTTTCATGAATTCCATGCTGGTCTCCAATTTTATGGAAATCGGGGAAAAAGAATTGAGCCTAAAACAGCTAATGCGTCTTAGCATCATCTTGGGTGGAATTGGGCTCTTAATTTTGATTTTTGGAGGAGCGGTAAGAGGTCTGGGATCGGTTATGATTGTTACTGCTGCTATGTTTTGGGTCTATAAATACTTCCTTAAAAAATGGGCACTTAATTTTCAAAGAAATACAATGTCCCGATTTGAAAATTGGTATGAAAGAAGGCTGGTACGTGCACTGCGGGGCAGTAATATGTACTGGTATTTTGGAACTACCTTTGCGCTTTTAATTGTGGTATTTATGCTCTTTGGTATGTCTGTTGGCAGTGGAAGAACAAAAATCGAATTTTTCCCTGATAACAAGCCCAATGAAATTTATGTTTACATAGAATACCCGGAAGGTACCGATATTGAAAGAACCAATGCCATTACACTTGAAGTAGAGAAAAAAGTGTATG
>CAYTDS010000250.1:0-1596 GCA_964436555.1 uncultured Flavobacteriaceae bacterium
CCATGGCTTTTTAGATCAAATTTTAATTTCTCACGATTCAGGTTGGTATGATCCTCAAAAACAAACTCAGGAAATTCAACCCTACACGGCTATTTTCAGAAAATTAGTCCCTGCCTTAAAGTCCAAAGGCTTTACGGACGAAGAACTAAATCTTCTGCTTTCTGTAAATCCCTCAAAAGCATTTTCAATCAGGATTAAAACCGCCTCTGCTAAATAAAAAAGAAAGTAGTTCTTATATTTCCAAGAAGCTTTAACCCAATCCAACATCCAACGTCATCATGACAATAAAACCGCCAATGAATCCCATAGTGGCTATATCTGTATGATTGTCTTGTTGCGTTTCCGGAATTACTTCTTCTACAACCACAAAAATCATTGCTCCCGCCGCAAAAGCAAGCGCATAAGGTAATATGGGTTGAAAAGTCAATACTGCCCACGCACCAAGAACCGCTGCAATTGGTTCTACCAGGGCTGATGCCTGTCCGTACATAAAGCTTTTGGTGCGACTTAAACCTTGTCTGCGCAACGGCATGGCAACCGCAAAACCTTCCGGGAAATTTTGAAGTCCAATTCCCAAGGCTAGTGCCACAGCGCCTCCAATAGTAGCGCCATCAAATCCTGCTGCAACGCCTCCAAACAAAACACCTACAGCCAAGCCCTCAGGAATATTGTGCAGTGTAATGGCTAAAGTTAATAAAGTGGTCTTATGCCAAGGGGTTTTAATTCCTTCTTTTTCACTCTCTTTAAAATTGATATGCAAATGCGGTAGTACCTTATCCAACCCATATAAAAAAAGAGCCCCTAAAAGAAATCCAACGGCTGCCGGAATGACTTTAACAAAACCCTCTCCCGGACTCATCTCTATTCCCGGTGCCAGAAGACTCCAAAAACTGGCGGCTACCATAACGCCTCCGGTAAATCCCAGCATTCCGTCTAAAACTGCTCTGTTCGAGGTCTTAAAAAGAAATACAAAACTTGCGCCGAGAGCCGTTAAACCCCATGTAAATAATGTCGCATAAAAAGCTGCTAAAATTGGATCGATAGATTCAAAATAGCTAACAACTTGTTCCATAGAAAATGATTAGATTTTAATATACAGGTTGGATGCAATCTGATTTGAAATATGAACCTCACGGTCATCAATTTTAAGTACTAATGAACCGTCAAATTCTTCCCTTTCCATAACGTGAATTTGTTGTCCCAAGGCAATGTTATACTTGTCCAAGAACTTTAAAAAAGTAGCAGATGAATCCTTTACTCCAACACAAATGCCAGCTGTATTTATCGGTACTTCATTTAAAAGCTTCTTCTCTCGCTCCTTAAAAGCACCGTTTTTATCTGGTATGGGATCACCATGAGGATCATATTTAGGGTAATCCAAGAGCCAATCTAGCTTATCAATCAATTTTTCGCTTTTTATATGCTCCAATTGTTCCGCTACTTCATGTACCTCATCCCAAGAAAAATTCAATTTTTCCACCAAAAAAACTTCCCATAGCCGGTGTTTGCGAATTATGGACAAGGCCATTGCCTTTCCTAATTCCGTAAGCTTTACCCCCTGATACTTTTTATAATGTAATAACCCCTTTTCAGATA
>CAYTDS010000250.1:1696-3318 GCA_964436555.1 uncultured Flavobacteriaceae bacterium
TACTCCCCTACCTTTTTCAAAAAAAATCCAACCGCCAGTATTTTTGAAGCTTTACAAAATGTGAACGGGGTTCGACCACAAATTAATTGTAATGTTTGCAATACCGGCGATATCCACATCAACGGATTGGAAGGGCCATATACTTTAGTACTTATTGACGGAATGCCCATTGTAAGTGGTTTGGGAACAGTTTATGGCCTTACGGGAATTCCCAATTCCTTAATAGAGCAGATTGAAATTATTAAGGGACCTGCTTCCAGCTTATACGGAAGTGAAGCTGTAGGCGGATTAATTAACATAATTACCAAAAATACGCTGACTGCCCCGGAATTTGCAGCCGATGGCTTTAGCAGCACTTGGGGTGAATACAATTTGGATGTAGGCGGCAAATTTAGCATGGGTAATAAAGCCAATGTACTTCTGGGGATAAACTACTTTAAATACGACAATCCTATTGACAATAATGGAGATAATTTTACCGATTTAACTTTGCAAGATAGAATATCTCTTTTTCAAAAATGGAATTTTCAAAGAACTGATTCCCGGTTGTTTTCTTTGGCCGGCCGCTTCTTCTATGAAGACCGATGGGGTGGTGAAATGCAATGGACACCGGAATTCAGAGGAGGAAATGACATTTATGGAGAAAGTATCTATACACGGCGTTGGGAGGTTTTGGGCAAATATCAACTACCTTGGAAAGAAAATATGCTGCTCTCCTTTTCGTATAATGACCATGACCAAAATTCAGTGTATGGTGATGTTCCTTATTTTGCGCAACAGCGCATTGGTTTTGGACAACTTACATGGGATAAAACCTTGGGCAAAAATGATTTGCTGTTTGGTACCGCCATCCGCTACAACTATTATGATGATAACACCCCTGCAACTGCCGGTTTCCAAAGTAATGAACCTGATAAAGTTTGGATTCCCAGTCTTTTCGCCCAAAACGAGATTGCCATGGCAGAAAAACACTCCCTACTTATGGGACTACGATACGACTATGACAACCGACATGGTTCAATTCTTACGCCAAGAGCAGCTTATAAATGGAAAATAACCGATAATGATATTTTTAGGGTGAATGCCGGTACCGGTTTTAGGGTGGTAAATCTTTTTACGGAAGAACATGCAGCCCTTACCGGTGCCCGAGAAGTCGTTATTGCTGAGGAATTAAAACCGGAACGCTCTGCCAATATCAATCTCAATTATCTAAAGAAAATATATGCCGATAATGGCACTTTTATTGGATTGGATGTTTCCCTCTTCTATACCCATTTTAGCAATCAGATTCTCCCGGATTATGATACCAATCCCAACCAAATTAGATATGCAAATTTAGATGGTAAATCGGTCTCTAAAGGGTTTAGTGCGAATTTTGATATGGCCTTTCCCGGCGGCCTAAAGCTTATTTTAGGTGGCACTTACCTGGATGTGAGCGTAACGGAGGGGCAGCGTACCACACGGCAGATTCTTACCGAAAGCTTTTCCGGCACCTGGAATATATCTTACCCCATTCCCTCTTTGAACCTCGCCATTGACTATACAGGAAATCTTTATGGCCCTATGCGATTACCTTTGTTAGGCGATCTGGATCCCAGAAGGGAGTTCTCACCCATCTGGAG
>CAYTDS010000251.1:0-3312 GCA_964436555.1 uncultured Flavobacteriaceae bacterium
AAAAGGGCATAATTGCAACGAAATATAAAAGCAGGGTAGGTGTACCTGCAATTTTTAGTTTCAGGTATTTTCAGGAACTAGCCGAGCTGCAGGATGATTTTGGTGCCAAAAATATTATAGCGAAATTTAAAGATGATATCTTTGAAATGGAAGGTCAAGGAAAAACAGAGGATATAGATACGCTGGAAGATTACAAACGAGTAAAAAATTTTAACCAATAAGTATTTCTTTTCTAAAAGTATTATACACAATTGAATATGAATAAAATAGCTTTACTTTTTGTCTTTTTTACACTGTTTCTTGTTGAGATGAATGGACAGGAAATAAGCTTCGAAACGTACAATCCACCTTCAACCCTTGTGGTACCTGAAAATGAAATAAAACGGGCAAAATTTACTTTTATTGATGTACACAGCCATCAGGGGCAAATGGGAACACAGGATTTAGCGGAACTCATATCCCATATGGATCGCATAAATATGGGGATAATGGTAAACTTAAGTGGCGGATCCGGGGAACGACTAAAGTTGGCTGTTGAAAACGTGAAGAAAAATTTCCCTAATCGCTTTGTGGTTTTTGCCAATGTAGATTTTGAAGGAGCTTCTGATGCGGAATGGACGCAAAGGGCAGTTTCTCAGTTGGAAGAAGATGTAAAAAATGGAGCAAAAGGACTTAAAGTTTTTAAAAGTTTAGGATTGCGAAATAAAGATGATAAAGGTTTACGACTTTCACCGGATGATGTTCGGCTAGATCCAATTTGGGCCAAATGTGGGGAATTGGGCATTCCTGTTATAATTCATATCGCCGACCCAAAGCCCTTTTGGGACGACTTTGATGCCGACAATGAGCGTTGGCTGGAGTTAAAAACGCATCCTAATAGAAAACGATCTGATACAGATCCCGTTTCTTGGCAACAACTAATTGATGAACAACACAACATGTTTAAGAAACATCCCAAAACAAAATTTATAAATGCTCATATGGGCTGGTATGCTAATGATTTAAGTAAACTAGGAGAATTAATGGATCAGATGCCTAATATGTATGTAGAAATAAGTGCTGTAATAGCTGAACTAGGCAGGCAGCCAAAAAATGCAAAAAAATTCTTTCTAAAATATCAGGATCGAATACTATTTGGCAAAGATAGTTGGGTGCCGGAGGAATTTCCTACCTACTTTAGGGTATTAGAAACAGATGATGAATATTTTCCGTACCATAAAAAATATCATGCCTTTTGGGCGATGTATGGAATGCATTTACCCGATGAAGTATTGAAAAAAATATATTATAAAAATACATTTAACCTGATTCCCGGTCTGGATCTAAGTCTATTCGAGAATTAAAGAAATATTTTTAATGTTCCTGACGAAGGTTTTTTGGAACATTTTTGCCGTAGTCCTGAAATATACCGCAAGAATTTTCCTTTTTTACTAAAGAGTTTTCTTTTTTCTTTTTAATCAAAGATTCAATTTGAGGAGATAAAAATTTCATACTTCAATTCTTTTGGATTAATATCAAAACGCTGGCGACGTAAAATTGTTATTTAAGTGTACAAAATTATTAATTAAAGTATATAATGTAACAAATGAACATGAAATTAATATAAATATAACAAGGGTTCAGCTCTATTGAACTTCAGAGTTTTAATTAGTGCAGCCTTTTTGCTATTTTAAAAGGAAAATTACCGATTACCGAATTCTTAAGTAAAATTATATCGACAATAATCTTTGGCTTTTTCAGTCTTAAAGCAATATTGGTGTGTACTTTTATAAAACTAAACATTTCAAAATGAATACAAATTTCTGCTATTTTTTATTGTCATTAATGGTATTGACTTGTTGCAAAGAATTACCAAAAGAAGAACCGGTTGCTCAAATGGGCATTGAAAAAGAATTTCGTATCGAAATAGTAAAGGATGAGGCGTTGAAGTTAATAGATCCCAATACAACGATTGAAGTTCTGGCCGAAGGATTTCAATGGACAGAAGGACCACTATGGATTGAAAATGGAAAATTTCTATTATTTTCTGATATTCCTCGAAATTCAGTTTATAAAGTAGATTCCAAAAAAGACACGGTATTGTATTTGGCCAAATCCGGTTATAGTGGAATGGGTTCCTACGGGAAAGAACCGGGCTCTAATGGTCTCTTGCTCAATAACAAAGGAGAACTGGTATTATTGCAACACGGAGATCGGCGGATAGTAAAAATGAATGCGCCATTAGACGCTCCTAAAGCAGATTTTGTTCCATTAGTCGACAATTATTTGGGTAAAAAATTCAATAGTCCTAATGATGGAGTCTATGATAGTGCCGGTAACTTATACTTTACGGATCCTCCCTACGGACTGCCATCAGGAGTTGAAGACGCTACTAAAGAACTGAGTTTTCAAGGGGTGTTTTATTTATCGGAAAAAGGGGATTTGGTTCTATTAGATAGTCTTACAAGACCTAACGGTATTGCACTTTCGGTAGATGAGGCAACCTTATACGTGGCTGTTTCTGATCAAAAACATGCTGTTTGGTATGCTTATGATGTGCCTGTTTCGGGTAAAGTTGAGAATAAAAGACTATTTTATGATGTCACTAATTTAATTGGTAAACCTGGCGAACAGGGACTTCCGGATGGGATGTTGGTAAACAGTAAGGACTATGTTTTTGCCACAGGCCCAGGAGGTGTTTGGATATTTAATAAAAATGCAGAGGTCATTGCCAGAATATACACCGGGCAGGCTACTTCAAATTGCACCTTATCCCAGGACGAAAAAAAACTATACATAACCGCAGACGATTATGTTCTTGCAATGGACCTAAAATAGAAGATAGAACACCAATTTTCTGAATCTTTATTTGGATTTTATTATCTCAATCTTTGCGCGTTTTGTATCCCTTTAATTTAAATAAAATCCTGCCAAATCAATTTTATAAAGTTTCTAAATTATCAAAAAATCAAACCTATATTTGTAGTAACTTTAAGAATGCTGAATAGCCAACGTTGTAATACGGTTTTTCCCGTTGTGCTAACTGCAGAAAGCAAGTAGATTTACTTTTTTATTGGCTTTTTATAAGTTGTTGCAGTACCAAAATACAACCACATTTTAGCACGGAAACGGTTACATAACATAAAACAAAATAGATACTATGGCGAGAGCACAAGAAACCTTTGGTAAAAAGGAAAGAGAAAAAAAAAGACTTAAGAAAAAAGAAGAAAAGCAAAAGAAGAAAGAGGAGCGCAAAGCTAATTCCACTGGAGGGGGATTAGAAAACATGCTGGTCTATGTAGATGAGTACGGTCAGTTGACAGATACCCCACC